>JAZUNS010000190.1:0-4629 GCA_045604285.1 Eubacteriales bacterium | reverse complement strand
CCCACGCAGTTGTTTCTGCTCACCGCGGCCTTCCCAGCGCCAAGCTTTTTACAGATCTGGACAAGATGGAGGTTGGTGACACCTTTACCGTAACGATTCTGGACAAAACCTTGACGTATCAGGTGGATCAAATACGTATAGTAAGACCTGACGACGCATCCTTGCTTCAGATAGAACCCAAGGGGGATTATTGTACCCTTTTAACTTGCACGCCCTACGGCGTAAATACCGAGCGCCTGCTTGTTCGCGGCCGCAGAATTGAGACCGTTGAGCATAAAACCATATACGTAAAGACCGACGGCTATCAGGTGGATGTTCTTATAGTAACGCCTATCGTTGCGCTTCCTATTTTGTTCGTACTGATGATGATAGTATTATTTAAGCCTGTAAAAGCCGATGACAGGGAGGAATAAATATGAAAAGAATATGCATTGTTGTTACGTGCTTTATATTTTTGCTGCAAATGCTTACGGTTTCTGCATTTGCCGAAGAGCTTCCCAAAAATTCTGTGCTGACCGTTGAATACAGCGCCGAAGATATATCCTTTGACGGACTTGATGTAAAAACCTTCCGCGTTGCAGACATAAAGGAAGACGGCAGCTATTCACTTTGCGGCGCCTTTTCCAAATACCCCGTAAGCCTTGAGGTTGTAAGGACCCAGGACGAATGGCGCACCATCGCCACTACCCTCTCCTCTTATATCGTTGCTGACGGTATTGCTGCTGACAGCACTGCTGTGACCGACTCTGATGGCAAAGCTGTTTTTGAAGGCCTTGAAAAAGGCCTGTACCTTGTTTTTGGCGTGCAGGACGAGAGAAACGGTAAGGTTTACAGCTTTGAGGGCTTCTTTACTCCCCTGCCCAGACCGGATGCAGACGGTGTACCCCAGTATGAGGTGACTGCCCTCCCTAAGCATACTACCCACGTTCCCGAACCCGAAAGGATAGAGTATAAGGTGGTGAAGCAGTGGAAGGACGAGGGGCACAGTGACCGCCCCACCTCAGTTACGGTTGAGATATACAACGACGATGAGCTTGTTACAACAGAAAAGCTTTCCTCTGAAAACAACTGGTCCTATACCTGGACTGCAGAGGATGACGGCAGCAAATGGTCTGTTGTGGAGACTGACATCCCCGAAGGCTATACGGTAACCGTTACCGACAGTCAGACAACCTTTATAGTGACTAATTCTTACGTTACGGCACCTCCGCTCCCTCCCATGGGTGACGTATCCGTGGCCTGGCCCTACGTGCTGGCGTTGTTTTCGCTGGGTGCTGTTTTATTGATAATATCTGCCCAAATTAAAAAAGTAAATAATGACTAAAGTAATTAAAAGAATCACTCTTTGGGGTGGAATTGTTCTTGTCCTTGGGGCTGTTGCCTTGCTGATAGCCACAAGGGTAGCCATACCAAACAACCAAAGCAACTCAAAATTGATAGTGTCACGGCTGACGGAGCTGTTACCCGAAAAAACAGACGGGTATCCTGACGGAAAAGGCGACAAGGTCATGCCCTGTATTGAGCTTGACGGAGTAGACTTTGTGGGCATTATAGAAATCCCCTTATACGACGTTACGCTGCCCGTATGTAACGAGTGGGTAGCTGCGGACGTGGAGAAATATCCTCACAGATACACCGGCAGCCTTTACGATAACAGCTTGGTATTAGGCGGCAGCGACAACGAGGGGCAGTTTGACTTTATGAAGCTGATAAGCAACGGCGACCCGGTTTATCTGACCGATATGACCGGTGCTTGCTACTCTTTTTCGGTGTGCGATATTGAAAAAACCGATGACGTAAGCTACGCTAATCTCATTAATGAAAACTGCGATCTGACATTTTTTGCAAGAAATACTTACGGTTTTGATTACACAGTTGTACGGTGTAAGCTAAGCTAAGCAGCCGCTTACTTGAATGTAAGCGGCTTTTACACAAACCAAACAACAAGTATATATTGCAAGACGCAATACGGTTAGCAATATAATAATGATTGCTTTTACAAATATTTAACCATGAAGTATTCCTTTAGCATGGTGCCGTCTTTCAAGCGAAACGCATTAGGTGTTTCGGCAACGGCAACAAAGCCCATTTTTTCATAAAGGCGCCTTGCTCTGTCATTGCCCTCCATGTGCCCCAGCTCCATCTGGGAAACGCCCTTCTCTTTAGATATGCGTATCATTTCGCCAAACAACGCCGTAGCAATACCAAGCCCCCAATAATCACGAAGTATGGATATTGCCACAGTGGCTCGGTGGGCGGTTTTAATACGGCTGTTGAAGTTTAAGGTGCAGTTGCCCACAAGCCTTCCGTCTATTTCACAGCAGATCATAAGGCTTGTTTCCGACCGAACCACTGCGGATAGGCTTTTTGCCTCCTCCTCAACGGTTATGGTGTACTCTTCCGGATATCGCATAAGATACTCCGTTTCGCCTGCAACGGCTTTTAAGTATTCAAGCTGCATTGCGGCATCCTCAGCTTTGGGCGCCCTTAACAACGCCGTTACGTTACCCTTTAATTTAATCTCTTTGCTTTTATAATCCATACAAAACATCCTTTTCAATCAAGTGGCTTTACGGTATTATACCTTATTTTTACAAAACATTCAACATCTGCTTACGGCTGCTGCCAAGCTTTGCTTTAAACCGGCGGTGCCGATAAAGCTATCTGCTTATGGCTGCTTCTTACCAAAGCCACCCGTTTTCCCACACCAATTATTAAAAAACCACACTAATATTTTGCAAAAGTGTGTGTACTATTGACTTTAAATAAGCTATACTTTATTCGTAGGAGATTATATATAAATACTATTGCAAAAACATTTGGAGGTAATTATGGGAATTTTTGACAAGCTTAAGAACGCCGCCACCGATGCGGTAAGCAATACGATAAGCAGCATGGGTAACAAGAGTGAAACTTTCACTTTTAACGCTCTGCCCGAAAGCCTTGCGGAAATGCAGGCTCTGCCCGAAGGTAAGCTGGATACTCCTTTTAAAACTGCGGCTCTCACCGTTTGCGCCCTTTGCGCTTACGCTGCAGACAGACAGATAGGCACCGAAATGCTTAACTGGCTTAGAGGTCCCCGCCTTCTCAGCGGTGTTGATATTTCTTTCCTTAACGACCGTTTCCGTGACGGCAAGACCTACGTTCCCTTCTCTTATTTTGAAGGTGCAACACCCGAAAACAACTACACCCCTTCCGAGCCCTATAAGATAACGATTTCTACCAACCCTTATTCCGACGCAAATGAGGGTTATATGAAGCTGTTTATTAAGAGCGGCGGCGCAGACAGCGCACGTGAGGTTGTATTGCGTAAGAGAAACAGCGACGGCGTTTGGTTCTTGTGGGAACAGATGCTTCTGCCCGATATCCGCACCCCCAAAGCGGCTGATCCCTGGGCGTAAAAGTTCAAAATCTTCAAAAGCATTGGCGGGCTTAGTCCTCCAATGCTTTTTTCTTTGCCCTGCAGTTTAAGCTTTATCTATTGACTATTTTTGCGAAATGTGGTATTATAGTTAAACAGTTTAAGTTTCAATTTCCCAGAAAAGAAGGTAATCCATGAAAAAGCAAGCTTCAGTTTGCATATTAACTATAATACTTTTGTTCGCTTTTTCCGGCTGTGGTATAGTCAATGACAAGACCGCAAATTTGTCCATCGTGTATGCCGTTACGGCAGTTCTTTCTTTTGCGATCCTTGTAGGGCACTGTTTTTTCGGCAAGAAAAAGGGTCTGTGGTACAGCTTGCTGTTCTCGTCGGTTTTAGTAGTTAACGTTGGATATTTATGGCTTTCTGCCTCAAGTGAGCTCAACACCGCCCTTATGGCTAACAGAATTGCATATCTCGGCTCGGTTCTTCTGCCGTTTTCAATGCTTATGATAACCCTTGACACGGTTAAAATCAAATGCAGGCGTTGGGTAATCGGCGTGCTTTTGGCAATCAGCGGCATTATGTTTTTAATTGCCGCAAGCCAGGGGTATCTTGACATTTATTATAAAGACGCGGCACTAATAACAACCGCTAACGGCTACTCTATGCTTAAGAAGGATTACGGGCCGTTGCACCCGCTTTACCTTGTATACCTTGTGGGATATTTTGGGACCATGGTGGGTATAACGGTTTACTCACATCGCAAAAAGACGGCGGAAAGCACTACTTATACCCTTATTTTGATGATAGCTGTTTTTGTAAACATAGGAGTTTGGTTTATTGAACAGCTTGTTAGCTTAGAGTTTGAGATGCTGTCCGTTTCCTACGTGATAAGCGAACTGTTTTTGCTTGGGCTTAATATGCTTATGGCAGAACACGAAAAGACTAAAAAGCTGCCAGCCGAGGCTATACAACCCCAGCCGCAGCCCCGGCCTGCGGCAGCAACGGTTGAAGTAAGCGAGGACGTACTGCAGATATACAAAGCCGGACTTGAAGAGCTTACTAAAACTGAAAAGCTGATATACAACGCTTATATTGAGGGTAAATCTACAAAAGAGATATTGGCAGAGCTTAACATAAAGGAAAATACCCTTAAGTTCCACAACAAAAACATCTACGGTAAGTTAGGTGTTTCCTCCCGCAAGCAGCTTGTGGAGATTGCAAAAGCTTTATAAGAAGATAATGGCAGGCATCCTGCCATTACA
>JAZUNS010000189.1:0-32959 GCA_045604285.1 Eubacteriales bacterium | reverse complement strand
AATATACATAAGGCTACGTTGCCTTACACCGGTGCAAAACAAAAAGTTTGTTATCACCCAACATTGATATTCTATAAAGCTACACTTTCTTATATTTGGCTTTTGGAGCAGTACCGTAAGCTCCTCGTCTGTATACGTTTCAACGTGGTGCTTATCTGTTTTTATAGCTGACATCTTAAAGGGTGCTACATAGCCCTCGTCCATAAGGAAGTGCATGGTTGTTATCAAATCTCTGAGATAAGAGTTGATGCTTACATCGTTTGTCAGATAGCTTTTAAGATAAAGCACGTAGCTGTCGTAGTCCTCGGAAGTAAAATCAGACAAAGGCATATCGGGGTCAAAGAACTTTAAAATTTGTGTATAGCTTTGCTTGTAGTGGGTGATAGTGCCTTGCCTTAGATTGCGGAGCTTGCAGTTTGAAATATACTTTTCAAAGCCCTCCTCAAGGGTGATTTTTTTGCTTACCATTTGCAGTTTTTTCTTCATAAAAGCCTCCTAAAAAAATTGGACACATCATGTAAATACATTACAAAATGATGTGTCCAACTTGATATTTAGCTTTAATCGCACGTTTCAGTGCGTGAAATGGGGGAGAAGTGCTTATTTAACAGCTTCTTCAACTGCAACAGCGCAAGCAACGGTAGCACCAACCATGGGGTTGTTACCCATACCTGTAGGGCAAGAAATAACCGCCAATCAATGGCTTTTTTGACTCCTAAACACACGGATTTATGTGTGCCTTTTGTCCCGTTCTCACTTGCGTGGACGAAATGTGGACGAGAATTTGTCCACATTTATTATACCATATCCGATCCACTCTGTCAAGCGTACGATTTTCCTCACTCCATTATATCACAAAACACGAGAAAAAAGCTATTTGTTTAATCGTGGGGTACGATAAAACCACAGAGTGCAAGGATTTTTACAGATATGGCGTTAGGTGGTTTTCTTTTACACTTACTGCAAAATCTTTTCCAAAATTCATTTCGACCAACGGGAGAAGTGGATTTTGAGGATATAGCCCCCATGAGCGGGGGCGGTACTTGTGGAGCGAAGCGGAACAAGTAATATCCTTGGGGATGAGGACAAGTCACGATTGCGAGGCTAAATATTGTTCTTTTTCATCCGTAAACAGTTTACGCAGGTCAGCATAATGTTGTTTTGTTCTATCACCGCCATAGTACAAAATGGGATTTATAACGGCATATTTACCTTGTGGGGTAAGATTGCCAAGCGTATCAAAGAAGCCTATCAACAGTTCATCGTTAACGCGATAAGTTTGCATCTGTGATTTTATTCGTCCGTGATGAGTTCTTCCCAAAAGGTTGAAAAACTCCGTTGTAGTCATATATGCAATATGCTCTCGGTCTTGCTCTTGTTGGCTACGGCAAAGAATGTTGGTCTGTCTGTTGACAAATGGAATGATACGGAAGAAATAGGATAAGTAGGCGTGTTCACTTGTTGTTTTACAACTCTTGTATAATTGCCGTGTTACTCCTGTAAATAGGCGAACATAGTCCCTATCAGGTTCTCCGATTTTTCCTTTGCCAAATAAGTCATCTTTTAGATAGAGCCTTTCCCCGTCCTTTATGATTGCTCGCCCGAAAAACGCATCACGAAAAGATTTCACTTGGTTTGGGTTAATACCTAACATTGATTTTATATCTTTATCTGTCATTACATAACATTCGTTATTGCAAAAAGTCGCAAAGTACATCAATCGTGTCAAGTTTTCGGGACTAATAGGGGCATAGAAATCTTTGTTATAAGCAAATTTGAGCCAAACGAACTCGGTCTTGTCTGCGTACCTCTTCATTCTATCAAAGAACCATTCTCTTTGTTCTTTTGAGCGCAGAGTATCGCCCTCTCGCCATTCGATATACTCTATGTATTCGCCCGTTTCTTTGTCAACATCAAATATCCGTCTTCTTTCTCCCATTTGTTAACACCTCAATTCTTAATAGAGATAGAGAGCACGCACGAAAAAACCGAGGCTTTTTCCTGCTCATCGAAATCTCTTTTGTGGACATCGAAATCATCTTTATGGATATTATAGCACAAAGTCCAATAGGTGTCAAGTTTCTAGACAAAAACCGCCCCACTAAATATTGGAGCGGTTGCTTTGTTTTTATATCGTGCCGTCTTTACAAACCACGCTGTAACTCGTGCCATCATCCCAACAATAGTATTTCCAAACATTATTCCATTGTTGCATTGTACCTGCGTAGTTGATGGTTGTTAAGTTCGAGCAACTATAAAACGCACATTCATCTATGCTTACAAGAGTTTCTGGCAAATAAATAGTTGTTAATGTCTTATCATATATGTATGCGTTATAAGATATAAATTTGGTCTTTTCGTGCACTCTAACAGTTTGTGATTTGCTGATAGAACCAACAAGAATTAAATATGGATTTTCCGTATTTCCTAAATATTTAGCGTCGTTGTAATAAGAAAAATTTGCATTTTTACACATACCGAATACATTAGTTCCTAATTTTTCTAACGTGGAAGGGATGCTTACATTCGTCAAATAATAGCAATTATAAAAGGCTTGACCGCCAAGCTCTTTCACCGTATCGGGTATGATGATTTCTTCTAATTTAGATTCTCTAAAAGCGCGATAACCTATTATTGTTATGGTTTCAGGTATAATTACTTTTTTGATTGTGTTGTTTTGATAGAAAGCGTATGAATCAATTTCCAAAACAGGTAATCCTTGTTGATGTGAAGGGATTTTTACAGTGCTATCGGTACACGTTCCTATACCTGTAACAACAACATATCCTTTTTCAAAGTTCACACTATAAGATAATCCCATACTATGGATTTCTTCATTTCCACACATACTGCACTTACCTTTTACATAGTCGTGTGATATTATAGCGGTTGTTTGTTGTGCTATTATTACCTTGTTACAAACCGAGCAATGCTTTCCCTCTGTCTTTCCGCTCGTTGTACAAGTTGCCGCCACGGCTTTGTCGATTACTTCGGTATGACCAGCTGGAATTGATTGCTGAGCTACAATTACTTTATTGCATACCGAACAATGTTTGCCTTCTGTCTTGCCGTTTTGGGTACAAGTTGCCGCCACGGCTTTGTCGATTACTTCGGTATGACCAGACGATTGGATTTCCTGCTTTTCTGTTACACCACATGAACAACTGCGTTCTTTTTCACCATCTTGGATACAAGTAGCATTTTTTACAGTTCTCCATTCGCCAAACGAGTGATTATTTGTAATAGATAGTGTTCTTGTTTGCTTCTCTCCGCACGAACAGTACCGCTCTTGAAGTCCTTCTGATGAGCAAGTAGCATTTTTCACAGTTTCCCATTCGTCAAAAGAATGGGCATGTGAACTCTCATTCGGATTTTGATTTGTATTATTATTTGTACCATCATCATTGGAGTTTGAATTGTTACACGCCGAGAGGGAGAACACACACACCAATATCAAAATCAATGCAATCCATAATGTTTTTTTCATTATTTGTCCACCTCTCTTTTTTCTGCATTAAAGAGGTTCAATGCTTTTTCGGTAAGCATAATCTGTGCTTTGCTCATTTGATTTTGTGAGGTCAAGCGGTTAGGTGCAATATATCCACGGACACACAACGCCGCCAAAAGATTATCGAGCATAGTTTCATCTTTGATTTCTGTTTCGTCGTAGATTTTTCTTGGTACTAAAAACATCACTTCATAGGTGGCTTTATAGTGTCCTTTTAAAAAATCTAACAACACCTTTTCTTTACTGTTCATACATTCTTGCATTTTGTTTGTCCTCCTTGTTTTGTCAAAAATAAAAAGGTGCGCTCCAATAGAGAACGCACCCGAAAAATGCGTTTCCATTGTTGCCACACAATTCTCAACAAATCAGGATTCTCTCCATCACATGTCAAGCGGAAATCGCATTTTTGCCAAATCCATTATTGACATGTGAAAATGGGTATAGTTACAAAACCCTCTAAAAAAATAGAGAATTATCCCGTGAAATTTGTTGATTGAATTATGTGGCGTATATATTATATCACAAATTCTGCGATTTATCAAGTGGTTTTCCCTAAATAGTACGGCTTACAAGCACTATTCAAGCACTCATAAGCCGTTTATACTATCCCGAGAGGGATGCTCTAAAAAACGCTAAGTAGTTAGGGATAAACGGCATACTATGAGGGAAAGCGCTTACGAGGAAAAAATGCCGTTGAGAATATCCGTTCCCATTTGCCGTAGATCATCGGTCAAGTGCTGATATACGTTTATCGTGATATCAATCTTTTTATGTCCTAATCTCTGCTGAATGTATTTGAGCGGTGCGCCCTTTTCAAGCAAAACTGTGGCGTGGGTGTGTCGTAGGCTATGATAGTCAAAATCCCTTATGTTCAAGTCAAGGTGTATAATGCGTGATGTGTGTTGCATTGTTCGAGGCGTGATATATGTGCCATCCTCACGAATACAGACAAAGTGAATCTCTTTTGCCGTTGACTCTTGTGTTATCTCTCTGCGCTCTGTTTCGTAGTACCGAGCAAATCTATCACCGAAATAGGCTCTTGCGTTGTCTTGCTTTACCTTTTCGGCAAACAGTATGTGATATAATTCCTCGTCCATTTCAAGCACTCTGTCGGACTTGTACTTGGTGGATGAGTAGTACCAACACCCACAATCCTCGGTATTTCGTCCGTTGTTGCTTTTCTTCTGCTCGTCCGTTCTCTTGAATTGACGCCATTGTATTTGCTTATTGATGGATATTTTCTGGTTTTCAAGGTCTATATCATCCCAAGTGAGCGCAAACGCCTCTCCCAAGCGCAAACCACAATGCAAGCCAATCATCAAGGGCAGGTATGACGGATGACCGGGAGGAAATCTATCAAAGATAGCGGAGAGTTGCTCTTTTGTCAAATAAACGTGGGGTGATTGCCGTGTGGGAACTGTAGTGTTCTCGTTCTTCGGTATTTTTAGGTTGATAGCAGGCATTTTCGTCAAATAACCGCTATAATAGGCGTAGTTAAAGCACTTTGTTACAATGCCCTTGACGGCAGAAATGGTATTATCGGAATAGCCGTTATCGTGCAAGGTTATCAAAAGTTTTTGCAGTTTATCTCTGTCAATGGTGTTCATTCGGTACTTGCCGAGATACGGCACGATTAGATTTTTGATTTTCTTTCGATAGTTGATAATGGTTATCTCGTTAAGAGTGGCGGCACAATCGTGGACAAGCCAATGCTCCAAGAAGTCGGCAAAGCTCATTGTTGTAGGCTCTACCACTTGACCACAAGTGTTGTATTCGTTGAGTGCTTTAATGCCCTCAATCCGTGCGGTGTTTTCGTCCAAGAAGCCCCCTTTGCTTATCCATTTTCTTTGCCCACCGATCGAGGCGGTTTCAAAGCGGTATTCGTAGGTTGCTCCGCGTTTTGCAGACTTTCGTTTGCGGATGATGATGTTCTGTTTCATACTGTTCTCCTATTCGTTTTTTGATGTGTGGACAAATCTCCGTGGACAAAACGTGGACAAAAGTGAAAAACAGAACAAAAAAAGAACTCCCAAACCGAAGTTCAGAAGTCCTAAAAAATTGGCGAAAAGCCTTGATTTTATTGATTATTTGCAAGCCTCTTCAACTGCAACAGCGCAAGCAACGGTAGCACCAACCATGGGGTTGTTACCCATACCGATAAGACCCATCATTTCTACGTGTGCGGGAACGGAAGAGGAGCCTGCGAACTGAGCGTCGCCGTGCATTCTGCCCATGGTGTCGGTCAAACCGTAGGAAGCGGGACCTGCTGCCATGTTATCGGGGTGGAGGGTTCTGCCGGTACCGCCGCCGGAAGCAACGGAGAAGTACTTCTTACCGGTTTCAAGGCAACGCTTCTTATAGGTGCCTGCAACGGGATGCTGGAAACGGGTGGGGTTGGTGGAGTTACCGGTGATGGAAACGTCAACACCTTCGTGTTCCATAATCTTAACGCCTTCGAGAACGTCATTGGCGCCGTAGCAACGAACTTTAGCTCTGTCACCGTCGGAGTAAGCTTTGGTGCGAACAACCTTAAGCTCGTCGGTAAAGAAATCGTATTCGGTTTCAACGTAGGTGAAGCCGTTTATACGGGAGATAATGTATGCAGCGTCTTTGCCAAGGCCGTTAAGGATAACCTGGAGGGGCTCCTTACGAACCTTGTTAGCGGTTTTAGCTATACCGATAGCGCCTTCAGCAGCAGCGAAGGACTCGTGACCTGCCAAGAAGCAGAAGCACTTGGTGGATTCACGGAGAAGCATTGCGCCAAGGTTACCGTGGCCAAGACCAACCTTGCGGTTTTCAGCAACAGAGCCGGGGATGCAGAATGCCTGCAAGCCGATACCGATAGCTTCAGCAGCGTCAGCAGCGTTGGTAACGCCCTTCTTAAGAGCTACTGCGCAACCGAGGGTATAAGCCCAAACTGCGTTTTCAAATGCGATGGGCTGAACGCCCTTAACGATTGCTTCGCAATCAATGCCCTTAGACAGACAAAGTTCTTTAGCTTCCTCGAGGGAGGCGATACCGTATTCTGCCAGGCAAACGTTTATTTTATCAATTCGTCTTTCATAACTTTCAAAAAGTGCCATAATTCAGTATCCTCCTTCAATTATTCCTTACGGGGGTCAATATACTTACCTGCGTCAGCATATCTGCCGTAGCTGCCTATGTTCTTTTCATAAGCTTCCTTGGGGTCAACGCCCTTCTTTATCATATCCATCATCTTGCCGAGGTGAACGAACTTGTAACCGATAGCTTCGTTATCAGCGTCAAGACCAACGGAGAGAATATAGCCTTCAGCCATTTCAAGGTATCTAACGCCCTTTGCGTTGGTAGCAAAGATGGTACCAACCTGAGAACGGAGGCCCTTGCCAAGGTCTTCAAGACCTGCGCCGATGGGAAGACCGTTTTCGGAGAATGCGGTCTGGGTTCTGCCGTATGCCAACTGCTTAAAGATTTCTCTCATAGCAACGTTGATAGCATCGCAAACCAGGTCTGTGTTAAGAGCTTCAAGAAGAGTCTTGCCCTGAAGAATTTCAGCAGCCATAGCTGCAGAGTGGGTCATACCCGAGCAACCGAGAGTTTCAACAAGTGCTTCTTCCATTATACCTTCCTTAACGTTAAGGGTAAGCTTGCAGCAACCCTGCTGAGGAGCGCACCAGCCAATACCGTGAGAAAGACCGGAGATATCCTTTATCTCGTAAGACTTAACCCACTTGCCCTCTTCGGGGATAGGGGCGGGACCGTGCTTGGGGCCCTTGGCTACTACGCACATTGACTGTACTTCGTGTGAATAATTGAGCATTTGTGTATCCTTCCTTTGTATATTATTTTTTAATTATCTCGCAATAAATGGTACCTGCCGCTGCTGCTGCGTTGGATTCGTCGGTATCCATGTGGAAAGCAGGGGCAAACTTTTCGCTTACACGGCAAACAACCTCGTCAAATATAAGGGGACGTGCGGTATCCAGCTTAACCATAACGATCTCCTTATCGCAAACGCCGTTTTCTGCAGCGCATTCAGGGGTAAGGTGAAGGTGTCTTTTAGCAGCGATAGCGCCTTCTTCAATAACAACCTCGCCTGCGGGGCCGATAAGCTTAACGCCGGCACTGCCTGCAACGTCGCCGCTTTCTCTTATAGGTGCGGTAACGCCGATAGAGCGTGCATCGGTAAGAGAAATCTCAACCTGAGTAGCGGGACGGGTAGGGCCGAGAACGATAACGTTTTTAAGGGTGGACTTGGGTCCTTCTACGTTTACTCTTTCTTCACAAGCAAACTGACCGGGCTGGGACAGATCCTTCTTGTGGGTAAGAGTATGACCTTTACCAAACAGAATTTCTACGTGTTCAGCGGTAAGGTGAACGTGTCTGGCAGAAGTTTCGGCAATGATTTTTTCAGCCATGATTTTTACGATGCCTTCTTAAGGAACGCATCTTCCTCCTTATACATGATTTTATCACCAAGCCATTATACTACAAAACAAAGCCCATTTCAAGATTAAATGTTGACATTTCTTGTTTTTTATATATAATGTAAATTAGTACATAATGCCATAATGCGATATTATAAGCAAATTTGCCGAAGGGTGGTTATAAATTTATGGATTTTACTTTTTCTAACAGATGTAAGGATATGAAGCCTTCTGCTATAAGAGAGCTTTTCAAGACGATTCCTGCCGAGGGTGCAATAGCCTTTTCTGCGGGCAATCCCTCTCCGCTGTCTTTTCCCGTTGAGGAGTTTGCAGAGATAGCGGCTGATATATTCAAAAACGATTCTACTGCTGCGCTTCAGTATAGCATTACCGAAGGGTATCCCAAGCTGAGAAAGCAGATAGCAGACAGACTTAAGGAACGATTTTACGTAGGCGCAGACTACGATGACCTTATTATAACGACCGGCGGTCAGCAGGCTATTGATCTTACCGCAAAGGCGCTTTGTAACGAAGGAGACGTTGTCATTTGCGAAAACCCCAGCTTTATAGGTGCTCTTAATGCTTTTCGCTCCTACAACCTTAAGCTTGTAGGCGTTGATATGGATGATGACGGCATAAACGTTGAAAAGCTTGAGCAGGCTTTAAAAGAAAACAAGAACGTTAAGCTTATTTATCTTATACCCACTTTTCAGAATCCTACGGGCATAACCATGCCCCTTAAAAAGCGTAAAGCAGTGCTTGAGCTGGCACAGAAATACAACGTGTTTATTCTTGAGGATGACCCTTACGTAGAGCTTCGCTTTACCGGTGTGCCCGAGCCCGAGATCAAAAGCCTTGATACCGACGGTCACGTTATATACTGCGGTTCCTTCTCTAAGATACTTTCGCCCGGTATGCGTGTAGGCTATCTTTGCGCCCATAAAGAGATTATTAATAAGGCTACCGTATTGAAACAGGTAGGGGATTCTCATACCAATATATTAAGCCAGATGCTGGCATCACGTTTTATGGAAGAGTACAACCTTGACGCCCACATCAAAAAGATAAAGGACCTTTACCGTTCCAGATGCTCTCTTATGCTTTACTGCATAAACCAGTGTTTCCCCGATTGTGTTAAGCACACCATTCCCGAAGGCGGTATGTTTATTTGGGCAACGCTTCCCGAAGGCTACGACAGTGCCGTTATTGCAAAAAAGGCTATGGAGCATAAAATTGCCATAGTTTCCGGCGCAACCTTCCTTGCCGACGAAAACGAGAAGAGCCGTGCTTTCAGAATGAACTTCTCCACTCCCTCCGATGAGGATATCGTAGAGGGTATAAAGAGATTGGGCGATATGCTTAAAGAAGAGCTAAAGTAAATATGGAGTTAACAAATGGACGCTAATATAAAAACAACAGAAACCAACGAAGTGAAGAAAAAGACGATATTCTCGGGCATACAGCCCTCCGGTAATCTTACAATAGGTAATTATCTGGGCGCCCTTAAGAATTGGGTGGATCTGCAAAAGGACTATAACTGTCTGTTCTGCTCTGTGGATATGCACGCCATTACCGTAAGACAGACTCCGGCAGAGCTTCGCCGCAGGAGTATGGAGATACTTGCTCTTTACATGGCTGCAGGCATTGACCCGGAAGAGAATATACTGTTTATACAAAGCCACGTTCCCGCCCATGCAGAGCTGGCTTGGGTGTTAAGCTGTTACACCATGTTTGGTGAGCTTTCCAGAATGACCCAGTTTAAAGAAAAATCTCAAAGGCATTCCGAAAACATAAACGCAGGGCTTTTCACCTATCCCGTGCTTATGGCGGCTGATATATTGCTGTATCAAACCGATCTTGTTCCCGTGGGAATCGACCAAAAACAGCATCTTGAGCTGACGAGGGACATAGCAAACCGTTTTAACGGTGTATACGGTGATACGTTTACGGTTCCCGAGCCTTATATACCCAAGATAGGCATGAAGATAATGTCACTTACCGAGCCCGAAAAGAAGATGAGCAAATCTGATCTTTCCGGCGGCAGCGTGGGCATACTTGATAAGCGTGACGATATAGTACGCAAGATAAAGCGTGCCGTTACCGACAGCGGCAGCGAGGTAAGATATGCCGACGATAAGCCCGGCGTAAGCAATTTGCTTACAATTTACTGTGCCTTCACCGGCAAAACCATAGCAGAGGCGGAAAAAGAATTTGAAGGCCAAGGCTACGGCACCTTTAAGGAAGCTGTTGCCGATGTTTGTGCCGACGCTTTAGGTGAGCTTCAGGCCAAATATAACGAGATACTTAAGGATAAGGATTATCTTAATACCATGCTTAAAAACAATGCGGAGAGGGCGGCATATCTTGCACGCAAAACTCTAAGCAAGGTTTACAGAAAGATTGGCTTTTACCAGCCCAAATAATTGAAAGAGAGGGTTTCCCCCCTTGGCAAAGAACGTAAAGAAAGATTATGACGCACAAAGCATAGTTACCCTAAAAGGCGCAGACAGAGTGCGCAAGCGCCCTGCGGTAATTTTCGGCTCCGAGGGCCTTGAAGGCTGCGAGCATTCGTTTTTTGAGATATTGTCTAACTCTATAGACGAAGCCCGCGAAGGTTACGGCAACACAATAAACGTAACCGTGTTTAAAGACCTTACCATGCAGGTGGAGGACTTTGGCAGAGGTGTTCCTCTTGATTGGAACGAAAAAGAGCAGCGCTATAATTGGGAGCTTGTTTTTTGCGAGCTATATGCAGGCGGCAAATACAACAATAACGAGGGCGGTGCCTACGAGTATTCCTTGGGGCTTAACGGCCTTGGTGCCTGCGCCACCCAATATGCTTCCGAGTTTATGGAGGTTACTGCATATACTGCAGGAACAAAGTATTCCATAAGCTTTAAAAAGGGCGACCCTGCGTCAGACCTTGTAAAGGAAGATTGCCCCAGGAACAAAAGGGGAACCGTTATACGTTGGAAAAGCGATAGGGAAGTATTTACTGATATAAACATCAGCCGAGAGTTTTTCAGTGATTGCCTTAAAAAGCAGGCTGTTGTAAACAGCGGTCTTACGCTTAACCTAAAGTGGCAAAAGCAGGACGGCAGCTTTGATACCGAAAGCTATTGCTATGAAAAGGGCATAGAGGGCTATGCAGAAGAGCTTGTAGGTGTAAAATATATCAGCGCACCCGTATCCTATTCGGCAGAGCGTGTCGGCAGAGATAGGGCTGATAAAAACGACTATAAGCTTAAAATGGAGTTTGCTTTTTGCTTTTCCAATGACGTTAATCTTATAGAATACTACCACAATTCATCTTTTCTGCAGCACGGCGGTTCGCCTGATAAGGCGGCAAGGCTTGCTTTTACAAGCAGTATAGATACCTATTTAAGAAACAACGGCAAATACAATAAGAACGAATCCAAAATTACCTTTGCCGACGTTGAGGATTCCCTGGTTTTGGTAGTTAACTCTTTTTCCACCCAAACTTCCTACGAAAACCAGACAAAAAAAGCTATTACCAACGAATTTATATATAAGGCAATGACAGACTTTTTCCGTCAAAGCATAGAGGTTTTCTTTGCTGAAAACCGTGCGGATGCGGAAAAGGTTTGCCAGCAGATTCTTGTTAATAAGCGTAGCCGTGAATCGGCAGAGAGTATGCGTGTAAAGACAAAGTCTAAGCTTACCGCACCACTCGATATAAACAATTCGGTAGAAAAATTTGCAGGCTGTCGCAGCCGTGACCCCGAAAGGTGCGAGCTTTACATAGTGGAAGGCGATTCTGCTATGACCAGCTGTAAGCTTGCAAGAAATGCCGAGTTTCAGGCGATAATACCCGTAAGAGGTAAAACTCTTAACTGCCTTAAGGCAGGCTATGACCGCATATTTAAAAGCGATATTATCATGGACCTTGTTAAGGTTATCGGTTGCGGTGTAGAAATAAAGGGTAAAAACGGCAAAAACGCCAAGGGCGTGCCTGAGTTTGATTACGACGCATTGCGCTGGAACAAAATTATTTTGTGTACCGATGCCGACGAGGACGGATTTCAAATACGCACGCTTTTGCTTACTATGTTTTACAGCCTTCTTCCCACGCTTATAAAGAAGGGAAGGGTTTATATTGCCGAAACGCCTCTTTACGAGATAACCTCCGGCGGTAAGACGTATTTTGCGTATAGCGAGGCTGAAAAAACCAAAATTTTAGATCAGCTTGGCAACGTACGTTATACCCTTCAGCGCTCAAAAGGTCTTGGCGAAAACGAGCCCGAGATGATGTCTCTTACCACCATGGCGCCTGCTACCCGCAGGCTTATAAGAGTTATGCCCGAGGATGAGCAGAAAACCTACGAGATGTTTGACGTTCTGTTGGGCGATAACATTGAAGCGAGAAAAGAGTTTATTGCAAAGTTCGGCGGTAAGTATGTAGACCTCGCCGATATTTAAGTAATAGCGGAGGACAAATTTTAATGGCAAAAAAGAAACAACCGGTTGTAGAGCTTGCACCTGCGGCGCCTGCGTTGGAACAGAATATTACACATGTATTAGAGTCTAATTATATGCCCTACGCTATGAGCGTTATTATTTCAAGAGCAATACCGGCAATCGACGGATTTAAGCCCAGTCACAGAAAACTGTTGTATACTATGTATAAGATGGGGTTACTTAAGGGCGGCACTATAAAATCTGCAAAAATCGCCGGCGCAACGATGACTCTTAACCCCCATGGTGATGCTTCTATTTACGAAACCATGGTCAGACTTACTACGGGCAAGGGCTCTTTGCTTCACCCCTTTGTGGAATCTAAGGGGAGCTTTGGCAGACAGTATTCCGATTTGCCCCCCGCTGCTTCCCGTTATACCGAAGCAAAGCTGGCTAAAATAAGTGAGGAGATATTCGGCGGCATTGACAAAGATGCGGTTGACTTTATACCTAACTACGATAATACGGAAACAGAGCCTACCATTTTACCAACGGCTTTTCCCAATATATTGGTTTCCCCAAATATGGGTATAGCAGTAAGCCTTGCCAGCAATATATGCTCTTTTAACCTTAACGAAATATGCGATGCTACCATCGCCTATCTTAAAAACGGTACCATAAGCACTTGGGAATTGCTTGATATAATTAAAGCACCTGATTTTTCCACCGGCGGTCTGCTTGTGTATAACCGTGAACAGTTGGCAAACATATACGAAACCGGCAGGGGCAAAATAAAGGTAAGGGCAAAGTACGAGTATATAAAAAGCGATAACCTTATAGAAATAACCGAGATCCCCTATACCACAACCGGCGAAAAGATCATTGCATCCATAGTAAGCCTGGTAAAAGAGGGCAAGATAAGAGAAATTTCCGACGTCCGTGACGAAATAGACATCAGCGGTCTTAAAATTACCATAGACTTAAAGCGCGGCGCTGACCACGAAAAGCTTATGGCAAGGCTGTTTAAGTCTACTCCGCTGGAGGATAGCTTTGCCTGCAACTTTAATATCCTTGTGGGCAACGTTCCCCAAACCATGGGCATTGCCGAGATATTGGAAGAATGGTGCGCTTTCCGTACCGAGTGCCTGCGCAGAAACTTTATATTTGATCTTAATAAAAAGAACGACAAGCTTCATTTGCTGTACGGCCTGCGTGAGATACTTTTGGATATTGATAAGGCTATAAGGATAGTCCGCAAAACCGAAAAGGATGAGGACGTTGTTCCCAATCTGATGAAGGGCTTTAATATCGATAAGATCCAAGCAGAATACGTTGCGGAAATTAAGCTGCGTAACCTTAACAAGGATTATATAGTTAAGCGCATTGAAGAAATAGACGACCTTGAAAAGGAAATTGCCAGACTAAAAGTCCTTGTAAGCAGCGACAAACTTATTCACGAAGAGATAATAAGTCAGCTTGAGGGCATCAAGAAAAAGTACGGCATCCCCAGAAAAACCACTTTGATTTATGAGGACGAAATAGATGACACCGCCATAATCAACGAGGTGGAAGATTATGCGGCGACGGTGTTTCTTACCAAAGAGGGCTTCTTTAAGAAATGCTTGCCCGCATCCTTGCGTGTCAGCAACACACACAAGCTTAAGGAAGGGGACGAGGTTTACCAAAGCTTTGAAACCACCAACACGGCAGACCTGCTGTTCTTTACCAACACGGCTCAGCTTTATAAGGCTAAGCTTGATAATTTTGAAGCATGCAAGGCGTCTGCGTTGGGTGATTACATTCCCTCGGTGCTTGGCTTTGACGAAGGTGAAAAAGTAGTATGTATGCTTGTCACCAAGGATTACAGTGAGGAGATGGCTTTGTTCTTCGCAAACGGTAAGGCGGTAAGGCTGCCCATCTCCGTTTACCAAACGAAAACCAACAGAAAACGTCTTTCCGGCGCATTCTTTGATAAATCTCCCTTGATTGCCGCTTTTGCGGTTAACGAAGGGGCAGAGTATCTCGTTACTTCCACGGCTTCAAGGGCGCTTTTGATACATGAAAATCAGCTTTGTGTCAAAACCACCCGTACCTCTTCCGGTGCAACCGTATTCACCCTTAGAAAAGGGCAGGAGATAAACGGGGTAACTGTTTACGGCACGGAAGGTTCTGTCCTGCTGGAAAACGAAAAGAAATACAGAAAGTCGTCCCTGCCTGCCGCAGGCGTGGCATACGAAACCTTTAAGCAGGAGACTTTGCTGTAAACGTCCGTTGTATTTTTATGGAGTTTTTATGTCTGATAACTCAACATTAAAAAAAGTGGTATTATTTGTGACGGCGGTATTAGTGCCATGTCTTGGTACGCTTGTTTCAGAACCGTCATGGATAGTGCCGTCTTCTCTCGTGGCGGCTGCAATATACGCAGTATTGACTGCTGTTGCGCCTGTTCCGCTGGCGCTTGCTGTTCCGATAATTGTTTACGGAATAAACGCCGTCTTGGGTGGAGATTACGTATTTGCGGCGTTCCCGCTGATATTTTTGCCTGCAGGCTTTGGGCTGGGGCTGTGTATGCGTAAAAAGTGCAGCCGTAGGGTAACCGTTGCAACAACCTCGGTTTCCTTGGTTGCGGGCGGTGCTTTGGGTTTTGTATTGGCAACGCTGACCGTATTCGGTAAGCTTACCGCAGCTACGCTTGCCGATTGCTACAGCGGCTTGTATTCCTACGTTGCAAATTCCTTTTACGAGAATATGTATACGTCCCTTAAGTCTGCAGCTTACGCCTACGAGCTTAAAGACTTTGACGCAGCCGCATACACTAAGATTTATTTAAAATCCTGCAGACCAATGCTTATCGGCAGCGCCATTTTTGCGTGCAACGCCTTGGCTTATATCCTTACGGCGGTTTCCAAGTATCTGCTTAAGCATACAAGTATTGAGCAGTTTAAAAGCTTGCCCGGCATTAACGGAAATTGGGAGTTTGTACTGTCCAAAACTTCAGCCGTGGTTTTCATCGTTTGCTATGCGTGCATAACCCTTGGCGGCGATGCGCTGGCGTTGCCTGAGTTATCTGCCTTTTATGCAATACTTTTTGCAATAATCGGCGGTGTTTTGATTATGGCTTTGCGAACTGTTCGCAATAAAATGCACTTGGGCGGCAGTATTGGGTTTATTGTTACCGGTATAATCATTTTCTTCTTTTTCCAGGGCTCAATACTAAGCATTATTGTAACCGTTTTGGCGATAATCGGTCTTACGGCGACCCTGAAGAAAGAGAAAACGGAGGATAAAAAGCAGTGAAAAGGTTAAAGTTTTTCATTAAAGAAAATAAAGATACCGTTATTGCTGTAGCAATCTTGTTGTTGCTGTCGGGTCTGTGCTTTTTAACCTCAAACTACGTTCTTTCCATCGTTGTCTTTTTGTCTGCTGTTGGCTACGGTGCATATATTTATTATCGCTTTAACGCTAAGTACAAAAACGTCCCCGTGGATTCAGGCAATGCAATGTCCTCCTTAACTGTGGACGTGCTTACAAAGCTTGATTTTCCCGTTATTATGGTTTCGGCAGACGATACCGTTGCCTGGTATAATAAGGCATTTGCCGAGAAAAAGGATTATTTCGGTACCGCTAAATACGGTCAAAGCGTTAAGGAGCTTTGCGACGGCGCCTTCTCTCACGCAGTGCTAAAAAAAGCCAAGGGACAATACGATATCAAAGCGGGCAACAAGGTATTTACCGTCTACCCTGTGGAGATTTCCACTATGGGCAGAAACTATTATCTTGCAATGTTCAGCGACGCTTCTAAAACGGCAGAGCTTGAAGCACAGCTTAAAAATCGCAATATGGTAATAGGCTACGCGGCTGTAGATAATGCAGCTGAAGTATCTTCTTATTTGCAGGAGAGCTACCGTTCAACGGTAGCAAAGGCGTATTCAGAGCTTTACAATTGGGTTTCCGATATGAACGGTATAGTTTATGAATACGATAGGGATAAATATATCATCTTTGTTGATGAAGAAAATTTTGCCCCCAACGTAGCCAAAAAGTTTGATATAATAGAAAGAATTAATAACACAGTTGCGGGCGACAGTAACCGTCTTACTCTTTCCATGAGCTTCGCCCGTATCCAAGGCAGTCTTACCGAAAAAGAGTCTGCCGCAAAAAGCGCTTTGGACTACGCTTTTCAAAGAGGCGGCGCTCAGGTAATCGTTAAGACCGAAACGGGCAGTACCTCCTACGGCGGTCAGATCAAGGCGATAGAACGAACCACGAAGATTAAGTCAAGGGTAACAGCAGATAAGCTTAAGGAGCTTGTTACAAACGCCTCTAACGTAATAGTAATGGGGCATAAAAAAATAGACGTGGATGCAATAGCCTCTGCCTGCGCAGTTGCCCGTTTTGCCATGGAGCTTCAAAAAGAGGTTAACGTGGTGGTTAACGTGGATGACGACGCTTTGGAGCCTGCAATTGAATTGTTGGAAGGCTTGCAGGAATACGACAACGTATTTGTGGACAAGGTGCGCGGGCAGGAATTACTTGGCCCTGATACCTTGGTTGTAATAGTGGATGCAAGCAACCCCATGATATTTGAAGCGGTTGATATTTATAAAAACGCACGCAACGTGGCAATCATCGACCACCACGTTCAAACCAGCGAGTTTGAGGTTACACCGGTCCTTCAGTATATCGACCCCACTGCTTCTTCCGCATCGGAGCTGATGTGTGAAATATTAGAGCAAGCCCTTCAGCGCTCGGCACTTAAATCCGGCGAGGCAGAGCTGCTTTATGCCGGTATCATGCTTGACACCCAACGTCTTACCAGGAACATGGGCGTGCGTACGTTCGGCGCAGCCATGTACTTAAGGCTTGACGCTAAGATGATGTCTAAAGCTCAGGGATTGTTTAAGCCCAGTATTCAGGAATATACCAAGCAGGCTGTATTCAGAAAGAACACCGTTATTTATAAGGATTGCATAGGCATATCATTTTATGACGGCGATACTCTTCCGGAAAACAGACTTATGGCATCTATTGCCGCTGACGGTATGTTGGATATATCGTCGGTAAACGCGTCCTTTGCTTTGTGTACCGTGGGTAACGATATTCACGTTTCAGGACGCTCAGACGGCAGCATTAACGTTGCATTGATTTTAGAAAAGTTAGGCGGCGGCGGTAGATTTGAAGCTGCAGCTACAGTAATGAAAGAAACAAGCATGCGTGAAGCAAGGGAACGCTTGCACGGCGCAATTGACGAGCATTTTAAAGAGAAAAACGTTACGGGAGGAAATACATAATGAAAGTAGTTTTACTTGCAGACGTTAAAGGTCAAGGCAAAAAGGGCGAATTGGTAAACGTTTCCGACGGCTATGCCCGCAACTTTTTGTTCCCCAAAAAGCTGGCAATGGAAGCTAACGCCAAGATCCTTAACGAGATAAAAACAAAAAACGAAGCTGAAAGCTTTAAAAAGGCAGAAGACAAAAAAGCTGCCCTGGCGCTTTCAGAAAAATTAAAAGATATCGTTGTAAAATTTAAATCCACGGGTGGCGCAGACGGTAAGCTTTACGGCGCCGTTACCGCAAAGGATATTTCCGATAAACTTGCCGCAGATTTCGGCATTAATATCGATAAGAGAAAAATCGTTATTTCCGACAACATTAAAACTGTTGGTGAATATGTATTGGACGTTAAGCTTTATCCCGAAATCAGCGCAAAGCTTAAGGTGGTTGTAGAGGCTTAGTTTAGTCCCAAACGGAAAGGGTAGCGCAATTATTGTATTGCGGTATACATTGGTGAAGTTATGGCCGATAATCTTACTATACGCCAAATGCCATACTCTCTTGAGGCAGAGCAGGCTCTTTTAGGCGCAGTAATTTCAGATGCCGAAAAATTAAACGAGGTTCCTTTTTTAAAGATAAGCGACTTCTATCTGTCACAGCATCAAAGCATTTATTCTATTTTGACGGATATGTACCGCCAAAGCAAAAGAATAGATATGGTCACCTTGCTTGACGAGCTTGGCAAAATAGAAACGCTTAGAGGTACCGACCTTGTAAAGTATATAAAGCTTTTGGTTGAGTCTGCGGCATTCTCTTCTAATATAGAGGAGCATGGCAAGATTATACGTGATAAGGCTATTCTGCGTACTCTTATTGACGTTTCGCAGGGCATAACAGAGGATGCATACGCTGCCGCAGAGGACGTTAATACTATCGTCGGCAATGCGGAACAGCGTATATACGATATCTCCAACAATAAGTATACCGAAGGCTTTTCTCACATTTCCGAGGCTATAAAAGAAGATTTGGACATACTTGACCGCCGTGCCAATGACCCCGAAAGCCTTTTGGGCGTTTCGTCTCATTATAAAGAGCTGGATGACCTTATGCGTCTTGGCAAGGGTGACCTTATAATCGTAGGCGGCAGACCCGGTATGGGTAAAACCACCTTCGCCGTTAACATCGGCACCAACGTCGCAAAAACCCCTTTAAAGGACGGTACCATGCCCGAGGTTGTTATTTTCTCTTTGGAAATGACAAAACAGCAGTTGGCAGAGCGTATCCTTTCTGCAGAGGCTTTGGTTGACAGTAAGTCCCTTATGAAGGGAAGCATAACCACGGATATGTGGAAAAAGCTGGCAGATGCAGCAGGCAGACTTTCCAAAACCCAGCTTTTGCTGGATGAAAGCTCAAATATCAGCGTAACCGAAATGAAAGCAAAGCTGCGCAGACTAAAGAATCTTGGGCTTGTTATCATCGACTATTTGCAGTTGATGAACCATGATAGGCCTACGGATAACCGTGTGCTTGAGCTTGGCAGAATAACCCGTGACCTTAAGCTAATGGCGAAGGATCTGGGTGTGCCGGTAATTCTATGCTCACAGCTTAGAAGAGAATCCAGCACGTCCGGTAAGCCCGGCGACCGTATGCCGCAAATGTCTGACCTGCGTGACTCCGGTGCCATCGAGCAGGACGCCGATGCGATCATCCTTTTGCACAGAGATGACTATTATAACGCCGGTGAGAGTGAAAGCGGTATACCTATGGCTAAGGCAATCGTTGCCAAGAACAGACACGGCGCTCCCGGCACCGTTAATCTTTCCTGGTACGGCTCTTATTTCAAGTTCGTTTCGGTTGAAACCAGATACGAAGACAGTTAAATGGATATTAAACAAGTTTTTGAAAAAAACACGGAAGAATATGTCAATGGTATAGCGCCCCTTAAGGGCAAAAGCGTTTTGGTTGCCCTGTCCGGCGGCGCAGATTCCGTTGCGTTGCTTTTGTGCCTTAAGGCTTTAAGCGGCAAGCGAGGCTTTTCTGTCAGCGCCTTCCACGTTAATCATGGAATCAGAGGTGAAGCCGCTGCGGCAGACGAGGCCTTTTGTGCAGCACTTTGTGAAAGAAAGGGCATTCCCTTTAAAGTTGCTCATTTTGACGTGCCGGCAATAGCTGCCCAAAATAAGCAAAGCCTTGAAACCTGCGGCAGGGAATGCAGATACGCCGCCCTTGAAGAACATTGCTTAAATAACGCTATAGATTATATCGTCACGGCACATAATGCTAACGATAATGCCGAAACGGTTATTTATAACCTGCTTCGCGGCAGCGGAACCGAGGGTATGTGCGGTATACCTAAACGCAGGGGCAGAATAATTCGCCCCATCCTTTGGGCGGAAAGGGGCGATATAGAGGCGTACCTTTCTGCACTAAACGAGGGGCACGTTGCGGATTTGACCAATAACGACAATATTTATACCCGCAACTATATACGAAACGTAATTATACCCGCTTGCAAAAAAGTCAACGGCAATGCTGTGGGTGCCATAAATCGTGCCTCCGCAGCCCTTTCCGATGACGCTGATCTGCTTAATGAAATGGCAGAAAAGCTTGGTGCTGAGCAGGATTTAAGGATTCTTCCTTCCGCAATGCAAAGCAGGGTAATAATTAAAAAATACAATAGGCTTTACGGTAGCGGGCTGGAAAACGTACACGTTTGGGCAATTAAGGAAGCGCTTAAAAGCAATGACCCAAAAAAGCTTTCGTTACCCAAAAACGTTGTGGTAACGGTATATAACGGAGGCTTAAGCTTTAGTCGTTACGAGGACACGGCAGAGCTGCCCACGGCGTTTTTGCAGGAAGGCAAAAATGTTTTTTTGCAGGGTGCAGTTTGCATAGAGTGGCATCCCAACGAGGCAAAGGGCGTTTTGCTGAAAAAATCCGGTATAGAAGGGCAGCTTTATATACGCCGCAGAATGCCGGGCGATAAGCTATTTATGCGTAAGATTAACCGCAGCGTAAAAAAATGCTTTACAGATAAAAAAATATCACCCCAATTGCGTTCCCGCACGCCAATCGTATGCGACGCAAAGGGAATAATATACGTGCCGAATATCGGCGTTGCCGACAGAGTTTATCCCAAAAAAGGGGATGAGGTTTGCGGTATCGGCATAACTATAGACGAAAGGTTTGGTTTAAAGAATGAAGAACGGTAAAAATATCTTCTTATGGATCGCCATGTTTATAATTGTAATTTTTGCGGCGACCTATATGTTTGATACTTCCGACGACAAGCCCGTTTACAGCGATGTGGTAACAATTATCGAAAACGGGCAGAATTCCGACGGCGTTAAGGTCGAAAAGGTGGTTATCAATAAAAACGGCAACGTTGTTGTCAGCTACGAAAACGATACCGCCACGGAGTACGCCTTAAAGGATTGGAGCATTTTTTACGAGGACGTTAAGGATTCCTTGCAAAAGAGCAATATTAAATACGATATAGAAGCTCCCACAACCTTGCCTTGGTGGTTCCCGGTATTGGCATACGGCGGAATAATCATTTTGCTTATAGTTTTGTGGCGCAGCTTTATATCCCGTGCCTCTTCTAAGGACGGCCTTGGCAGTGGCGGCGGCTTCGGCGGCAGGATGAACTCCTTCTCCAAGGCAAAAACAAAGCTTGGCTCTGATGAGAAAAACAAGGTTTATTTTAAGGACGTTGCAGGCGCAGACGAAGAAAAGGAAGAGCTTAAGGAAATAGTTGATTTCCTTAAAAATCCCGAAAAATATACTGCTCTGGGCGCACGTATTCCTAAAGGCGTACTGCTTGTAGGCGCACCCGGTACCGGTAAAACTCTGCTTGCAAAAGCCGTTGCAGGTGAGGCAAACGTACCTTTCTACTCAATAAGCGGTTCTGACTTTGTCGAGATGTACGTTGGTCTTGGCGCATCCCGTGTAAGAGATTTGTTTGAGACGGCAAAGAAAACCACCCCCGCTATAATTTTTATCGACGAAATCGATGCCGTAGGCAGGCACAGAGGTGCAGGCTGGGGCGGCGGTCACGACGAAAGAGAACAGACCTTAAACCAGCTGTTGGTTGAGATGGATGGATTTGGCGGCAATGCAGAGCTTATTATTATGGCAGCAACAAACCGCCCCGATATACTTGACCCCGCACTTCTCAGACCCGGCAGATTTGACAGACAAATAACCATAAATTATCCCGACCTTAAGGGCAGGGTAGAGATTTTGAAGGTACACGCAAGAAACAAGCAGTTTGAAAAGGACGTTAGCTTTGACGCTCTTGCAAAAAGTACCGTTGGCTTTACCGGCGCAGACCTTGCTAATTTGCTTAACGAGGCAGCCTTGCTTTCCGCAAGGAAAAACAAAAAGCTTATCAGCAATGAAGAGCTTGAGGAAGCGATGCTTAAGGTTATCGTAGGTCCTAAGAAGACCTCTCGTGTTATTAAAGAGAGTGACAAGAAAAAGACTGCGTACCACGAAGCAGGTCACGCCGTTGTCGGTCATTTTCTGCCCACTCAAGACCCCGTCCGTCAAATATCTATCGTTCCCAGCGGCAGGGCTTTGGGCTATACCCTTGCAGTTCCCGAAGAAGATAAATACTCTGTTTACAAGACGGAAATGCAAGAGAATATTGCCATGCTTTTAGGTGGTAGAGTTGCCGAAAAGCTTATACTTGGCGATATCTCAGGCGGTGCTTCTAACGATATTCAGCGTGCTACCGATATCGCACGCAAAATGGTTACTCAGCTGGGTATGAGTGATACCTTGGGCCCCATCGTCTTCGGCACGGGCAACGAGGAAGTTTTCCTCGGCAAGGATTTTTCCAACACACGTAACTATTCCGAAACCGTTGCGGCAAAGATCGATGAAGAAATTCATTCCATTATCACAAAGGGCTATGCTATGGCAGAGCAGATCATTACCGAGCATATGAATGAAATGCACTTTATTGCCGATTATCTTGTTGCAAACGAGGTTATGGACGGTGAACAGTTCCTTGCAGTGTTTGAAGGTGAGCCTACGTTTGAAAAGCTTGACGCTATAAAAAGCGGTACCGCAAAGCTAATATCCAACGCAGAAGATAAAAACGAAAACGCTGAGAGTGAAGAAGAATAATGAAGGATAACGTATATCTAAGCGGATATATTTCCGTATATACGGCGATCATTGCGGGCAACCGCAAGGTTTATAAAGTCCTTTTGGATAGAGACCGCTTTGACAAGGTGATGAAAAGCAAATACCATTTTCCCGAGAAAAAGCAATACTCGCTGTTGAAAAAACAGTGCGATCGCCTGCATATTCCTACAAGTTTTGTAAACGCCGATGCTTTTCCCACCGCTTTCGGTGGGGAAAGCGGCGGCATAGCGGCGGAAGTAGGGGAACGCCGTTATAACACCGTTGAAGAGCTTTTGTCAATAGACAAGCCCTTTTTGTGTGCCATAGACGGAATAGAAGACCCCTATAATTTCGGACAAGTTCTAAGGTCTTTTTATGCCTCGGGCGTGGACGGCGTTATAGTTCCAAAGCGCAATTTCTTTTCTGCGGCAACGGTTGTTGCCCGTGCCTCTGCAGGTGCGTCTGAGCTTTTAAAGGTTGCGGTAAGCGACGATTTGGAAAGCTTTTGCCGCAGCGCAGCACAAAAAGGCTTATGTCTTGTGGCAACCGGGGCAGAAAAGGGCGCTAAGGATTTATTTACCACGGAGTTTAACAGACCGCTTTGCGTGTTTTTGGGCGGTGAACGTCGCGGCATCTCAAAAAAAGTAATGGAGCTTTGCGACCTGACCGTAGAGATTACATATCCCCGAAACTCTGCAATGGCGCTTTCTGCTTCTTCGGCGGCTGCAGTGGTTGCCTTTGAAATAGGCAGAAGGCTTAACTGACGTATACGTCCGGTACGTCACCGATAATTATGCTTTCGCAAAGGGTAATTTCAAAGACGGTTTCAAATTCGGTAGTCGCAAATGGTGTTGCCGCTTTAAAGCTGATTTTAAATATAAGCCCCAGCTTGTGTATAGTGTGATTTATCCCAACTGATTCAAATTCATTAACCGTGTCGCAGCTAAGTGTAGTAAGCGGCACGGTTTTTATATTCAGCACGGGCCCTCGTCCTGCAAAAAGCTCACTGTAAAAAATATTACCCATAGGCACGCTAAAGGTGCGCTCTTCAATTCCGCTTACTACAAGCAAAATTTCTTGTTTCAGACAGCTTTCCAAAACGGCAAGCTTTCCTCCGTTAAGCTGTATTGCGCAAAGCTTACCGTCTTTGTTGTATTCGTGTGTTACCATATCCGCAAAGCTTTCTTGGTTTTTCGTAACGTAGCTTTTGATCTTGCCGTTGATATCGGCGCAAACGCAGTTTTTAAGTACGGTCTCCTCGTATTCCTCTATAATGCGGCTAAAGCGATATCCACACAAAACAAGCACTAAAGTTGCGGTAATAATAATTAAAACCCTTTTTTGCTTTTTTAACATACCCAAAACCTCCCTAATAAGTTTATGCGTATTAACCGTTGACAAGTTCATAAAAAAATACTATAATGTCCTAAAGAATTCCCAAAAGAGGTGTTGTAAAATGAGTAACAAAAAGCTGTTGCTTGGTAATGCTGCTGTTGCCCGTGGCTTGTATGAGGCAGGGTGCAGATACGTTTCAAGCTACCCCGGCACTCCTTCTACCGAAATTACCGAGTTTGCGGCTCAGTATGAAGAGATATATGCAGAGTGGGCGCCTAACGAAAAAGTAGCCTTTGAGACTGCTTTGGGTGCCGCTATTGCCGGCGCACGTTCCTTTACCGCTATGAAGCACGTTGGTCTTAACGTGGCGGCAGACCCTTTGTTTACCGCCTCTTATACCGGTGTAAACGGCGGCTTCGTTATCGGTGTTGCCGATGACCCCGCGATGCATTCTTCCCAGAACGAGCAGGACTCTCGCCATTATGCCATCGCTGCTAAGCTTCCCATGCTGGAGCCTTCCGATTCTACCGAATGTCTTGAGTTTACCAAGGCGGCTTTTGAACTTTCCGAAAAGTTTGATACGCCCGTGTTTATAAGACTTTGCACCCGTGTTGCACATTCACAAAGCATAACGGCTTTGTCTGATAGGGCAGACGTTCCTATGAAGGATTACGTTAAGAATCCCGCAAAGTTTATAATGAACCCCGGTAACGCAGTTAAGCGTCACCCCGTTGTAGAACAACGCAGTCTTGATATTGCAGAATATGCAAAGACTTCTGCTTTAAACCGTATAGAGTGGGGCAGTAAGGCTATAGGCGTTATTGCATCAGGTGCTTCTTATTTGTACGCAAAGGAAGTGTTTGGTAACAATGCTTCGTATCTTAAGCTTGGTATAGTTAACCCCATAAACGCCGATATGGTTAAGGAGTTTGCTGCACAGGTTGAAAAGCTTTACGTAATAGAAGAGCTTGACCCTGTTATTGAAAACTTCTGTAAAGTAAACGGCATAGCTTGCGAAGGCAAAAATATACTTCCCATTTGCGGTGAGTTTTCTCAAGAGCTTCTTGCAAAGCTTTTGCTTAATAAAGAAAATCCCGTAAACAGCTACGAAGGTAACGTACCGGTAAGGCCTCCCGTTATGTGTCCCGGTTGTCCTCACAGAGGGTTGTTTTACGTACTTAAAAAGCTTAAGCTTACCGTATTGGGTGATATCGGCTGTTACACCCTCGGCGGTGCGGCTCCTCTTACCGCCCTTGATACTACTATATGCATGGGTGCTTCCGTATCCGGCCTGCACGGCTTTAACAAGGTGCGTCCCGACAGCGTAGGCAAAACCGTTGCCGTTATCGGCGATTCTACCTTTATGCATTCCGGTATAACCGGTCTTGTTGATATAGCGTACAATCGCAGCGTATCTACCGTATTGGTGCTGGATAACCATATCACCGGCATGACGGGCCATCAGCAAAACCCTTGTACCGGTCTTACGCTTAAAAACGTACCCGTAGAGCCTGTTAAGATAGAGGACGTTTGTGCCGCGGTAGGCATCAAACGCATACGCATAGCAGACCCCAACGACATTAAAGCTACAGAAGCCGCTATAAAGGAAGAATTGGCTGTAGATGAGCCTTCCGTAATAATAGTACGTCGTCCTTGCGCTCTCCTTAAAAAGGTAAATTACGGCTGTAAATACACCGTAGAGGCGGATAGCTGTAAGGCGTGCCGTCTGTGCATGGGCATTGGCTGCCCCGCAATCAGCTTTAAAGAGGGCAAAGCTTCTATCGACCATACCCTTTGCGTAGGATGCGGTCTTTGCGAAACCATGTGTAACTTTGGTGCGATAAGGAAGGTGCAGTTATGAGTAAAACCACTAATATTATGATAGCAGGTGTAGGTGGTCAAGGCTCCTTGCTCGCAAGCCGTGTTTTAGGCGCACTTGCAATAAATAAGGGCTTTGACGTAAAGGTTTCCGAGGTGCACGGTATGTCCCAGCGCGGCGGCAGCGTTGTTACCTACGTAAGATATTCAGAGGATAAGGTTGCGTCCCCGGTTATTTGCAGGGGCGAGGCTGATTTTCTCCTTTGCTTTGAACAGCTTGAAGCTGCTCGTTGGATAGAATATCTCAAGCCTGAAGGGGTGCTGGTAGCCAACACACAAAAGATGTTGCCTATGCCCGTTATAACCGGTGCTGCCGAATACCCCGAAGGTATTATAGACGATATAAAGGCAAAGGGCGTTAAGGTAATAGCTCTTGATGCGCTTAGTCTTGCAGCTCAGGCAGGCAGCGAAAAAGCTGTTAACATAGTTCTTATTGGCGCTTTCGCCCGCTTTTGCGAGTTTACCAAAGAAGAGGTAGAGGCTTGCATAAGAAGCTGCGTTCCTCCTAAGTTCTTGGATATTAACATAAAAGCCTTTGAACTTGGATATAACAGCGCACTTTAATTACAAAAAACAACAATAATAACAAAAACCTAAAAATTAATGAAACTTTTCTTCAAAAAACTATTGACAAATGGGGAAAAATGTTTTATACTTTTCGGGTACGATGATTGAACGGGGGTGTCACAATGGCAAAATGCGAATATTGCGATAAGACAGTTGGCTTCGGCCACAATGTTTCTCACTCTAATAGAAAGAGCAGCAGAACCTGGAAGCCTAATATCAGAAAGGTTAAGGCCGTTGTTAACGGTGCTACCAAGTCTGTTCATATCTGCTCTCGTTGCCTGCGTTCCGGCAAGGTTCAGAGAACTGTCTAATTTATAATCAAGCAATTAAACAAGGGGCTGTTGCAGCAATAGCAACAGCCCCCATGTTTTTTCTAAATCAAACAGTTTGCTTTAATCGTGCTAAAATTATTGACAAAGACGCTCAAATGTAATATTATTTACGTAGAACATCAAATATGCGAGGTTAATTATGAAAAGAGTTTTTTTGATTCTGCTGGCGATTTTTTTGCTTTTGGGTGCTTCTGCTTGTAACAACGGTGACAGCAACGGCAACAGCGATGGCGAAAAGTCTGTTATAGTGGTAGACCCTAACGATCCTTTTACCGGTGTGTGGACCGACGTTTACGGTGATAACGTAATGCATACCCTATACACCTTCCACGGTGACGGTACGGGGCTTGTAAGCATTACGGATATAGTGTATTACTTTGAATACACCTATGATGAAACGAACCTTACTCTGTACGATTATCCCGATTCATTGGATGAACCCGTTATAAGGGAGTACAAGTATTCCATAGAGGGCGGCGAGCTTTCCTTAAGCAACGATTCTGTTTCTATGGTTTGGTATAAGCAGTAGATATATAATTGTAAAAGTAAAAAAACAGTTCTTCAAAAGAAGAACTGTTTTTTGCATTATTCGTGTTCTGCTAACCAAGCTTCAACCTTGTTCTTTGCAATTCTCTTTATGTCTTCAGCGGGATAAATGCTTTCTGCACCGCCGTTAACGTAAATGAAGTAAGAACCGGTAGGGGTCTGATATAGGCTTTCTTCATAGCCTTCAGCATCGCCGAAGCAACCAACGCAAACCTTTTTAATAAGGGTAGCGTTCTCGGTATCATATTCGCATCTGCAAATGGTCTTTTTCATTTAATAAACTCCTTTTTCTGTGATTACGTAAGTATTATAACTTATAATATTGTTAACAGTCAACATACATTTATACAGAAAAATGTTAACTGTAATATGGCAATTTATTATATTTTACACAATAATATTGCTTTTTTATAAAAAAACTGCCTTGTACCTACGGGTACAAGGCAGTTTTGTGAACTTATAACTTATTCAGCTGCGTGCTGCTTAACAGCATCAACAGTGTTAGCAATGTTCATTTCGATAAGGTCCTTCTGACCTTCAACGCGAGATGCGATGTTGGTGTCGAGAACTTCAATAAGGTTCATGGTTGCCCACTTATCACCGAATACCTGACCAAGGTCATATACACGGGAACCGAATACGATATCGAGAACTTCAGCACTGTCGGGATCCTGTGAATCGGATCTCTTAAGCTGCTTTTCGTAATATTCAGGGGTCAAATAGTCCTTGCTGTATGCAGCAAGAGCATCGATGATAATGCCCATCTGTCTGCCGGCTTCGCCTTCAGAGTTTTCACCCTTGGGAACGAAAACAACGCTGGAGGTGTGTGCGCCCATGTTGTGGTAATATCTGTCATCAGATGCGTTGTACTTAGGAATGGGAAGGAAACCGAAGTCATCTTCCATGTTCCTAAAGTAGGGAAGGTGAATAAGAGAAGTCATGTAGAACAAACCTCTGCCTTCTTTGAAAGCGTTGGTAACGGTCTTTTCATAAACGTCTTCGCCTTCGTACTTGGTAGCGTACTGCTCAAGGTTACCTACGAGAACGTCGTTGGTGTTGGTGTAAAGTTCAACAGCGTCGGTGATTGCAGCGTAGCCTGCGCCGGTAGCGAGGTCAAATACGGGTTCGTCAGCTGCGTTCTTTATAACTATCTTGTTACCGGAAGAGAGGAAGTGGTTGTAGAGGTTGGAAGTTTCGGTAAGCAAACCGTAAACGTCAAATTCATCTCTTACACCGTCAGCATTTACGTCATAACCAAAGCCAACAACTTCCTTTTCAAAAGCTTCCCAAGTCCAAGTGCCGTTCAAAGCCATATCGTAAAGATCCTGGGGATCCTTGCCGTTTTCTTCGTAAAGGTCCTTGTTGAAGAGAAGTACGAAAGTACCGTCGTTATCGTAAGTATTGATATCGCCGAGTGCATAGTAGAGTTCGCCGCAGATGGAAAGGTCTTCTACTGCGTTCTGGTCCCACCAAGCCTTGGAGAAATCAATGCCGAGGTCGTTGAGGTCTGCAAGAAGACCGTCAGCAACGAAAGAATGATAGTAGTAATAAGTTTCGAAGCAGAAATCCCATTCAGCAGCGCCACCGAGGATGTCCTCGTTAAGGGCGGTACGGATTTCGCCGGCGGTATCGGTGCTCATTTCACCGATAATGGTGCAGTTGTAAGCCTTCTGAACAGCATCAAGAACTTCTTTCTTAGCCTTGTTGATGTTTGTCATGGTGCCGTCTTCACTATCCTGCCAAATAACTTCGCCCTGGAAGTCAATGGTGGGTTTGTTGTGACCAAACCAACGCTGAAGGATGTTGAATTCACGACCGTCCATATCTTCAGCTGCAGGAAGCTGCTCGTGATAAACTGTGTCATCACCGGTAGTGCCGCTGTTGTCGCCAACGGTACCGTTGATGTTAGAACCCGAGCTTTCATCTGTGGTAGTATCGTTGTTACAAGCTACGAAGCATGCAGAAACGATAACAAGAGCCAACAGTGCGCAAAGAATCTTTTTCATACTCTTACTCCTTTTTAGAGATTTTATTGTGATAATTATACCATACAGACTGAGGTAAGTCAATACTTTTTTTGCATTTTACAGTAATGGCGGGGCTTAAAAGCAAGGGGTTAAATATCCTTGACAGAAACGGTTTTAAGGTTTAAAATATACGCAAGGTGATATGTATGAATACACAAATTTTCAATTTTGCCAATAGTGCTGCAGATTACAACTCAATAGCTATCTGCGCCGATATTATAAAAAACGGCGGGCTGGTTGCGTTCCCCACCGAAACGGTTTACGGCTTGGGATGTAATGCCCTTGACGTTTCTGCTGTTGATAGATTGTATAAAGCTAAGGATAGGCCGCCCGTAAAGCCTATAAGCTTATGCGTATCTACTTTGGCTGCAGCAGAGGAAATTGCACGTTTTACCCCCTTGGCAAGAGAACTCTTTGCAGCTTTTATGCCGGGGCCGCTGACCCTTGTTTTGCCTAAGCAAAGCTGTGTGCCCGATATTGTAACGGCAGGGCTTGACAGCGTGGGCGTGCGCGTGCCTTCCAACCGTGTTGCTCAAAAGCTTGCCGAGCTGTGCGGGGTACCGATTGCGTTGCCTTCTGCCAATATTTCCGGCATGGGTGCATTAACCGACGGGGCAGCGGTAATTGATGCACTTTACGGCCGTGTTGATGCAATAATCAATTGCGGCAGCACCTCGGTGGGTATAGAGTCTACCATTTTGTCCCTTGTTGATAAGCCTAAGATAATAAGGCATGGCGCTTTGGAATATGAGGTTTTAAAGCCGTATATAGGCTAATATAATTAAGGAGGTGACGGTATGTATATAATAGGCTTGTGCGGAAGAAGCGGCAGCGGCAAAAGTACCGTCGCCGGGTTTATCAGCCAACGTGGGGCGGCTCTTATAGATGCCGACGAGGTTTGCAGATACGTTTATTGCCGAAATGCAGAATGCATTGACGAGCTGTGCCGTCGTTTCGGAAACGATATTTGCCGTAACGGTGAAATAATACGTCCGATCCTTGCAAAGCGTGCTTACGGTGAAGAAAACGGAATAGCTGACCTTAACCGCATAGCTCATAAATATATTACCATTGAAATAGAAAACAGATTGTTGCAATTTGAAAAAGCCGGAAAAAAGTTTGCCTTGCTGGACGCTCCGCTTTTGTTCGAAGCAGGGCTTGATAAGCGTTGCCACGGGATTTTGGCGGTGGTTGCCCCCTATTGTCAACAGCTTAAGCGCCTTACAGAGCGTGACGGCAAAACAAAAGAGGAGATTAAAAAACGCTTGGCTGCACAAATCCCCGTTGCAGAGTTAAAAAAGCGTGTTGATTTGCTGATTGTTAACGATAGCTCTATACAAGTGCTTAGAGAGCGTACCCATAAGGCTTTGCTTTACCTACTGCTTAAGCTTAATGCCGTTGAGAGAATGAGGGGGCGTTACCGTGTCAAATAAGCTGATTAGGTGCTTATGCGCCTGCATTGCGTTGGTTGCTGTTATGTTATTTTGTACCTCTTGCACGGCAATTGAAAAGAAGATATATCCATTGCAGTATGAGGAACACATAAAGGAAAGCTGTGACCTTTACGGTGTTCCGTACGATCTGCTTGCGGCGTTGATAAAGACAGAAAGCGGCTATGATGCCAATGCCAGATCGTCTGCGGGCGCAGTGGGACTTATGCAGCTTTTGCCTTCCACCGCAGAGGAGCTTGCCGGTAGGATGGAAGTTGAATACGACGAGAATATGCTTACAGATCCAAAAACCAATATTTCTTACGGATGCTATTATCTTGCGTATCTGTATAACAATTTAGGTAACGATTGGGATACGGCGTGTGCCGCCTATAATGCAGGGATAGGCAGGGTGACCGGGTGGCTTGAAAACTCTGAGTATTCCGATGACGGAAAAACGCTTAAATATATACCCATTGAAGAAACAAGAAATTACGTAAATAAAATTAACAACTACAGGATTAAGTATAAAGAATTATATTTTAGCACCGAAGGAGAGTAAAAATTATGAACGAAGAATTGAAAAGCAAGTTGCTTTATAAAGCAAAGTCATCCTATGATACGGCAAATAGGGATGAAATAGAAAGCTTTTGCCTGGGCTATAAGCAGTTTATGAATCTTTCCAAAACCGAAAGAGAAGCAACGGCTTACGCCAAGAAAGCAGCAGAAGAAAAGGGCTTTGTCCCTTATGACCGTAAAGCAAAGCTTAATGCGAGTGATAAGGTATATTATGTAAACCGTGATAAAAGCATCATCCTCGCCGTTATAGGCAGCGAGCCCATGGCAAAGGGGGCAAATATCGTAGTTGCACACGTTGACAGCCCCAGATTGGATATTAAGCAGCGCCCCTTGTACGAGGATAGCGGACTTGCTTACTTCAAAACTCACTATTACGGCGGCATAAAAAAATATCAGTGGACTGCTATGCCTTTAGCGCTTCACGGCACCGTTATAAAGGCTGACGGCACTAAGATAGATGTTTCTATTGGTGAGGATCCTAACGAGGGCGCTTTTTATATAAGCGATCTTATGCCGCATATAGCAAAGGACCAGATAGAAAAGCCTTTGGGCTCTGCCATAACCGGCGAAGGACTTAACATAATCGTAGGTTCTGTTCCCTGTGATTGTGACAGCGACGCTTTAAAGCTTGCGGTACTTTCCGCTCTTAATGAAAAATACGGTATTACCGAGCGTGATCTTATTACCGCAGAGCTGTGCTGCGTTCCTGCCGAAAAGGCAAGAGATATAGGCTTTGACCGTGGCATGATAGCTGCTTACGGCCACGATGACCGCATTTGCGCCTATCCTTCCATGGTGGCTTTGTTTGAAGCAAACGCTCCCGCACGTACCTGTATATGCATTTTTGCAGATAAGGAAGAGATCGGCAGCTACGGTGTAACGGGTATGACCTCTGCAGCGTACAAAAACTTTTTGATGGACATCTGTGCAGCCACCGACACCAACTTCGGTGAGTTCTGTGAAAACAGCACCTGCCTTTCTGCTGACGTTGGCGGTGCTTACGACGCATGCTTCGGTGAAGCCTATGATGCAAAGAACTCTGCCTACGTAAACAAAGGCGTTGTGGTTACAAAGTATACGGGCGCAAGGGGCAAGTCAGGTTCTTCCGACGCCTCTGCCGAGCTGGTTTCAAAAATAGTTGGCGTTTTGGATAGGGAAGGCGTTGCATGGCAAACGGGCGAATACGGAAAGGTTGACCAAGGCGGCGCAGGTACCGTTGCAACCGAAATAGCTTTGCTTAACGTTGACGTAATAGACGTAGGCGTGCCGATACTTTCCATGCATTCTCCTTACGAGCTTGCTTCTAAGGCTGATATTTTTGCAATGTACAAGGCGGCAAAAGCATTTTTCACGCTTTGATTTCATAAAAGGTCTCGTTAAACGAGACCTCAAGCTGATGACAAACCCTGTCATCAGCTTGGCAGAGTGCTGAGAAAGAGTGCAGACGAAACGAACCGAGGCGAAAACTGTACAAAAGTACTGTGAGCCGAGGTTCGTTTTGAACGAAAAATTACGATAAATTGCAGAAA
>JAZUNS010000188.1:0-5572 GCA_045604285.1 Eubacteriales bacterium | reverse complement strand
AAAGCAAATTTTAAAAACACCGAAAGGAGAAATCGCAAAATGAAAAACAAACGTATTATTGCGGCAGTTCTTGCATCGGCTATCCTTGCCGCTGTCGCCGCTACGGTTTTTACGGTATCCGCAACAGAGGCAGCCGTTAATCTTGTTGCGGGCAACAGCAACTACGCACTTTCTTCCGATGATGGCGTCATACAGTATACAGGTCTGCTTGAGGATGGCATCAACTCCCCCGTTTACGGTCTTTATCAGGGGCAGGCACTTCTTACCGACGGACAATACCGTGTGGGCACCTCCGCTTCACCCGTTACAAAAACGGGCAAAAACGGAACTACCGTTTGTCTTTTCGGTTTGAACAGGGTATACACCTATACCTTTGATCTGGGCGGCGCCTTCAAGCTGGGCACCGTAGCGTTTCGCAACGTGTTAATGGGCGCCAACAAATGCTTTAACGTGGTTAAGGTAGAGGTTTCTTCCGATAACGTGGAATGGACCGAGGTTGCCTTTACCAAAACCTATACCGCCGTACCCAATGCCGAGGAGGTTAACGTTTCCCTTGATACTGCTCCGCCGCTGTTTAAAAAGCAGATTTTTAACGTTACCGCCGATTTTAACGCCACCGCCGCCTATCTTAGGGTGTCCTTCGATACCTCTAACCCCGGTGACGAATACTACGATTTTTACATCAACACCGGCGGCGATACCGAAAGGGGCTCTATGGCATCCTTTGACGAGATAGAGGTTTACGGCCCCGACTTTGCGGGCTTTGAAGCTCCCGCAGAGGACCCCGCACCCCCGTCCGAAGAGCCGCCCGAGGATCAGCCGCCCTACGCCGCCTACTCCCTGGATTGCCCCGCACCCCTTCCGGAGTCCTCCCACGTTTACAGCAGCTACTGCCATGACGTTTGGATCATGCGCTGCACCGCCGCAGAGTATATAACCCTTAAGTTTTCTCCCTACACCTATACCGAGCGAAACTATGATTTTATTTCTGTTTATGACGGCGACGGCAACCTTTGCGGCACCTACTCCGGCGATGATCTGGCAGGCAAAAGCGTAACCGTTTACGGTGGCATCGTTAAGCTTTGCCTTAATGCGGATAGCTCTTACGTAAATTACGGCTTTGCTCTTTCCTCCGCAACGGCGTATTTCAACGACCGTGACGATTATGCCAACGCCGCCTGGGCAGTTGCTAAGATCAATAACGAGGACGTAGTCGCAGAGGACGACGTGCAAAAGCCGGGCGACGTTAACGGCGACGGCAGAGTAAGCAGCCTTGATGCGGCGCAGGTGCTTAAGCACGATGCAATGCTTACCACGCTTACAGCCGAAGCTTTAAAGGCTGCCGACGTCAACGGCGACGGCAGAGTAAACAGCCTTGACGCAGCGCAGATACTTAAATACGATGCGTCGATTATTTCAGCCTTTGAAAAAGAAAACCTTGCGCCCTGCAAATTGACGGTGTACGGTAAGGATATAAGCAACGATTGCTATGCGGCGTTTGAGCTTGACACTAAAGTTTTTCAACTGCCCTTGCTGGCAATAGCAAAAGAGATCGGCATAAGCATAGAATGGGTCAGCGATACAAAAGTGGTCTTGTCGAAGGGTGAAAAAACCGTAACCCTTGATACTGAGGCGCCCAATTTCGGCACAACTCCTCCAGACCCGCCCTATTACATAGGCATTTACGTAAGAAAAGCAATCGGCGGCGATTTGATTATGGATTCCACGTCCGTTCTGTGGACGCTTAACCGGCTTGAAAGTGTTGCCATGACAATCAGCACCGTGGATCGCTCCTTAAGCGTTTGGTACAATCCGTAATATCATAATATAAAAAAACTGCGAGGCTTCCGTAAGGGAAACCTCGCAGTATTTTTATTCTTTACCCGTTGTAAGCTTTAGCGCAGGTACCAAGATTCCCTCGGTCTTTGCGTATTCAACGGTTATCTCGTCGCCCACGTTCAAAACGGCGGCAATGGGATAATCCTTTGCGCTTACGGTGTAATACACCTTGCCATCCTTTAGCTTAAGGTAAAACAGCGTGTTGCCGTCTATGTTGGCAGAGCGTATCTCCTCAATAACTCCCGTAGCTTTTTCGGTATCCACGGGCTCTGTCTTCTCTTCCTCCTCGGTAATAAGCTTGTTGCTTAAAAGAAGGTTGTGGTAGTTGTTTTGGCATTCCTCCAAGGAATACCCGGTGGCAACGATCTGGTACTGCTTTACGTTTACCATGGCGTACATCTTAACCAGCCCCGCACCGTCCTTTAAGGACATAAAATAGGTGGGTTGGTCGGATACGTTCAGCAGCAGCGGGAAGGTGGCGTTGTATCCGTATTGCTGTACGGCACCCTCGGCAGAGGACATTGCCGAATACTCCTCAGCACCGGCGCAGTTGTAATACTTGGCCTCTTTGGTTCTTTGGTTTACAAGTATAAAGCCTATGTTGCCCTCGTCGCTGGTAACCGAGGTTATCCCCGTATACATCCAGACGTCATCGTCAAGGGCTATATAATTGTAGCCGTCCGTAGTGGCGGTACAGCCGGTCTGCTCAAACATGGAATTTAAAAAGCCGTTGGTGTAAAGCCCCTTGTAATCGTATTGGGATATAAGCAGATTAGAGGGATATACACGGTCAACCCAGGGGTAAATCTTTTCAACGGGCAGATATTCGCATTCACCGGTAACGGCATTTAAAAGCACCGCACCTGCAATATCGTCACCGCTGAAAAGCCCTATTCTTTTCTTTACCACCGAGGCTATCCAATAGGGCGTGCCCTCTTCGTCTATTTCAAAGTTTACCTCGCCAAAGATAAAGGTGGGGTATTCAAAACGCAAATATCTTTCAAGATAACGGCTGAAATACTCCGAAGGCGAATATTTAATGCCGTTTTCCAGCCTTACCACGTCTACCTGCTGGGTGCGCATATCAATGGTCATATATGCGGGTATGCCCTCCTCGTGGTTGCTGTACCACTTAAAAAAGCTGGAGTAATTAAGGTAGGTAACACGCACGGGTGCGCCCTTGTAGTTTATCTGGGTGGATTTTTCGTTTACCACAAATTGGCTTACCAGGTCGCTAAGCTCGCCCAGCTTGCGGTTGGAAAGATTGTTGGCAGATGCGCTGTCAAGCATGGGTATCTGCTCCCAATCTATTTCGTCAACGTCTGCGGCAAAATCACCGTTTTTAACCTCCATAAGCTTGGCGTAATCGTTGGCACGGAATATATCAACCCCTGCCAAAAAGCCTATTATAACCACCAGCACCGACAGCGTAATTATAATCGCAGGCACCGGCTGGTTTTTGTAGTATGACCGTATCGGCTTAGAAAAACCGTTGCCGTAATCCCCCAGCCCCTTCATAAACAGCGAGAAAACCACGCAAAGGAATATAAGGTAGACATAAAAAGCAAAGGCGTGCAGGTTTAACGGCGGCAGGAAAATATAAAACACCAAAAAGCCTATAAATGCCGTGCTAAACAGGCTCATCAATATGCGCCAGGGCAGGGCAAGCACCAAGCGGGGCTTTTTAGCCTCCTTGGGCTTATTGCTGTGCTTATGCTCAAAGCCGAAGCGCTTTGAAAGCATCTCAAAAATCAAATTCATCGTTATCTCCTTTTTGCTGTTAAGTACTACCGGGTCAGGTATTTGTTAAGCACGGCGTCAAGCCTTGCATGGTTTTCGTGCGATATCTCGTAATACAAGTCAAGCTCGCTTATATAAACGGCGCCGCAATCGTCCTTAGCCAAACAATAGGTAAGCCCGCCCATCTCAACGGAATAATCGGGTGCAAAGCCGCAACGGTATTCATAGCCCCCCGTGCTGTGTAAGAGTAAAGAGGAGCGAAGCTGCCAACTGTCGGCAAAGCTTACGTCAACAGCCTTGCCGCCTTCGTTAATGGTTGCACTGTCGGTAAAATGCCAGATCGAAAAACCAATCAAAGCCACTGCAATAAAAATCAACAGATATTTAAAAACTTTTTTCATAACAAGCATCCTTTCTTTACGTTCTTCCTTGCGGTACCTGTATTTTACCACAAAGCCCGCCGCATTACAAGTACAATAAATAAAAAGCGGGGACCTTTTGCAAACCATTAAATATTAAACAAACGCAAGAAATATTCACTGAAAAACTCTTCATATTATCTATGTGAATATTATATTCATAGAAAGAATGTCTGTCAAGACATTTTATGAAATAATATATGCATAGTTTAAATGTTTTGGAGGGCTTATGAAGAATATAAAGCTTATCAGGGTGGTGAAGGATTATACGCAGATAAAGGTTTTTGTGGATACGGGCATCAGCCAAAGTACCCTTTCAAAATATGAAAACGGCGATCTCTTGCCAACGGCGGAAAACTTGCTTACCCTTGCAGAGTATTACGGCACCAGCGTGGATTTTTTGCTGGATTTAACCGATATAAAAGAGCCATACCCCAAAAAAGCAAAGCAGTAACAAATTTTAAGACATAAAGAAGGAACAAAAATGGAACCGAAACACATCCTGCCCATAACGGGAAGCTGGTTTGAATTCCGCCACCACAACACAAAAGAGGGCAAATATTGGAACGATACCCTTCAAAGCTTTACCGAGAATCAATGGCGAACAAAGCTGCAAGAGATGAAGGCGGCAGGTATAGATCAGCTTGCAATGCTTGCCACCGCACTTAAGGACAAGGCCTACTTTAAAACCGATGTTTTCCCTCAAAAATGGCAGCTTGCCGTTGACGACCCCATCGAAACGGTACTTGACGAGGCTGACATGCTTGGCATAAAGGTTTATGTCAGCACGGGCTTTTACGGCAACTGGCGTGACCCGTGGACCAATATCACCGACCCCAAGGTTTTGGGCAGAACCCTTCGTGCCATGAATGAGCTTGCCGGGCTTTACGGGCACCACAAAAGCTTTTACGGCTGGTATTATCCCGACGAGACCTGGATAAACGGCTATATGGACGAGAAGTTTATCGAATACGTAAATCTATCCTCTGCCGAGGTGCATAGGCTTGGCAGCCGTTTTAAAACCCTTATCGGCCCCTACGGAACCAAAGACCTTCACGCAGATGACCGCTACGCTCGTGACCTTGAGCGCCTTGATGTAGACTTTATCGCTTATCAGGACGAGGTGGGCGTTGAAAAAAGCACTCCCGACCAAACCGAAAGGTATTTTAAGGCACTGAAAAAAGCCCACGATAAAGCGGGCAGGGCTAAGCTTTGGGCAGACGTAGAGCTGTTCCGTTTTGAGGGCGAGGTATATAACTCGGCTCTTATGCCCGCACCCTTCGAGCGCATAAAAAAGCAGCTGGAGGCGGTTTCGCCCTACGTTGAAAAGATTTTTTGCTACCAATATCCCGGGCTTATGAGCAAGCCGGAAAGCACGGCAAGGCTTGGCCATCCCGATGCCGAAAAGCTGTATGCAGACTATATAAATTACTTTAAAACAAGCAGAGAATAATCAAGAACGATGGGGCTGCATAGGCAGCCCCATCGTTCAAGTTGATGACAAACCCTGTCATCAACTTGGCAGAGTGCTGAGAAAGAGTGCAGACGAAACGAACCGAGGCGAGAAAACACCC
>JAZUNS010000187.1:0-1929 GCA_045604285.1 Eubacteriales bacterium | reverse complement strand
AAGGCAGCAATTATCGTTATGAACAAGTGGGACACGTTGGAGAAGGATAATTCCACCGTTAACAACTTTAAAAAGAAGGTTTACGATGCGCTGTCCTACATGACCTATGCGCCCATAGCCTTCGTTTCCGCAAAAACGGGCCAGCGTGTAGATAAGCTTTACGAGCAGATCAACGCCGTATACGATAAATCCATACAGCGCATCTCCACCGGTGTGCTTAACGACGTGCTTAACGATGCAATGAACCGTGTTCAGCCTCCTACGGATAAGGGCAGAAGACTAAAGATTTATTATATGACCCAAATCGGCATCAAGCCGCCCACCTTCGTTATCTTCTGTAACAGCGCCGAGCTGTTCCACTTCTCTTACCAGCGCTATATAGAAAACTGCCTAAGGGACGTTTTCGGCTTTGAGGGCACGCCCATAAAGCTGGTTATCAGGCAAAAAGAAGATAACTAAACTGCAGGGAGGAATTAAACCGTGTGGTACGATTGGATTTCAAGCAAAATAGGGCTTAACGCCTTGATATTCGGAAGCGTTGTGCCGGATTGGGCGGCAACGGTGGAGATACTTCTTTGCGCCGTTATCGGCTATCTGCTGGGCAGTATCAACTCTGCTATTATCGTTTCCGGCAAAATGTTCGGCAAGGATATCCGCAATTACGGCAGCGGCAACGCAGGCCTTACCAATATGCTTCGTGTGTTTGGCAAAAAGGCGGCGCTGTTTACTCTGCTGGGCGATATGCTTAAGGCGGCTGTGGCGGTTTTGCTGGGTGCGCTGGTGTGCTACAGCTCGTCCGAGGGCGCCTATCTTGCAGCACTATTCTGCGTGCTGGGTCACATTGCCCCCGTTTATTACAAATTTAAGGGCGGCAAGGGCGTGCTTGCGGCGGCAACCACCATCCTTTTGCTGGACCCCGTTGTATTTCTGCTGCTGATACTTACCTTCGCCTTGGTGCTTTTCCTGTTTAGGTACGTATCCTTGGCGTCCGTGTTGGCGGCGTTCCTCTACCCCGCTTATATTTACGTTATAAATTTGGTGCTTATCGGAACCGCCCCCGGCATATTTAAAACTCTGTTTGCGGTTGTCATGGCGGCAATGGTCATCTTTATGCACCGCAAGAATATCGAGCGCATCGGCAAGGGTACCGAAAACCGCTTCTCCTTTAAGTCAAAGCCCACCGTTGAAAGCGAAGACACCGACGACGATGAAGCCGATGAAGACGGCGAATAAATAAGCGACAAAAAAACAGTTGATTTTGCAATAAAAAAGTGTTACAATACCAAGGGCAAGGCGCCCGCCCGATTGCAGTAGCCTTCCCTTGCGTTGCCCTTGGCTAAGCCCAAGCTTTCAGCACACATCCCTGCAAACGGACCATAACGGGGCTGACTCGAAAGGTAGCCGAGCTTATCACTTGGTGAGTCGCGAAAGCTCGCGTATTCTTCGATTTCCTCGCAAATGCTTCATTTTTCTTGAATTTTGGATGACAGCATTTCACCATCGGCCTTGCAAAAGCCGTGCAAAATTCAAACACAACCAAATACGGAGAGATATCGAAGTGGTCATAACGGGGCTGACTCGAAATCAGTTTGTGCGAAAGCACACGAGGGTTCGAATCCCTCTCTCTCCGCCAACAAAAACCGAACATTTGTCGGTAGACAAATGTTCTGTTTTTGTTTATCCAAGCCGCAGGCTTGGCATATCATCACGACGCAGTCGTGTATATCATCAAGGGCGGCTCGCCGCCCTTGTATCTCATCAGCCCCTTTGGGGCTGGATCCTCCCTGCGGCTTGATGATATACAATGCTCCACATTGATGAGATACCGCAACAGGTTGCGGATGATATACAAGGCTTGCGCCTTGATTTATTTGAGAAAGTGTGATATAATATAAGAAAAGCGGTGATGTAATGAAGGATGATTTTCAA
>JAZUNS010000186.1:0-2090 GCA_045604285.1 Eubacteriales bacterium | reverse complement strand
GTCTCAACCAAAATCTTCCCCGTAACAGTGCAGTTGTATTCCCTTTGTACCTTTTCAATAATCTGCGCTTTTGCTTTGTTTACGGTTGTAAGACTTCCGTTTTCGGTATCTTCCCATATAACGTCGCCTTCCCCGTATTCTCTCCAACGCTGCAGTACCGTAAACTCACGTCCGTTCATATCAATTGGCTCTGTTAAAAGATCCGAATATTCATCGCCGCTTTCCGAGTAATCCTCGTTACCGTCGTCGCTTTCCTCTGAGCTTGCGGAGCTGTCAACGGCACTTTCGGTTTTCGGGTTCGTCAAAAATCCAAGGGTCACCGCAACGCAAAGAACGACCGCCACGGCAATTACACAAAATGCGGGCCTTTTGTAGCTTAAAACGGATTTTATTCTATCCTTAACGTTAACCTCACCAAAAGCAATGGGGCAAACGGATATAAGCCTTTGAGGCATACTGCAATTTATAAGTGCGTTGGAGTAGAAGCGTTTGCTGTCAACTCCCAACTTCTTTATTGCCTTTTCGTCGGTGGCAAGCTCTATATCCCTGCAAAGCAAAACGTATGCTGCCCACAGCAAGGGGTTGTACCAATAAACCGCAAGCAATAAAAATCCAAGGGGCTTCCAAAGATGGTCGCCTCTTTTAATATGTGCCTTCTCGTGGGCTATAATATATTTTACGTCCTCTTTGTTAACGGTGGAGGGCAAATATATCCCGGGACGGATAAACCCCAGAATAAAGGGCGTAGGCAGCCCGTCACACAGCCATACTCTGTCTTTAAGCAGGATTGCTTCTTTTACAGACCTCCTTACCCGCAGGTAACTGATAACGGCATAAATCAGCATCGCAACTATGCCAGCAAGCCATATTACGGAAATCACCGTTAAGCCGCTTACGCCTCCGTTGATTTTTGCGGGCGCTTCGGTTTCGGTGCTTACTGTACCGCCTTGATTGGTTACGGGGGGCAGGGGAACACCGTTGTTCTCGGGCAGATTATTGCCTACCGTGGTTTCATCCGGCACGGGCTTTTCGGTAGCTGTGCCGCTAAGGTTTTCTTCAACAACTCCGGAAACGGTCGGCACGTAAACGCTTTCGTCCTCCGTTACGGTGGAAGAACTCGTCACCTTCTCGGATACCTCCTCCGTCTCTACGGATACGGGCGTAGCACTTGGTATAAGGCTGAAAGTGCTCTCAATGGGGAAGGGCAGCGCAAGCCTTAAGCCCACCAAGCCCCACATGATCACCGTTATAAACCTTGGTGCTTTTTTCAAAAACAGCCTTAGTACCATAACGGCTAAAACGCCCCAGCTTGCCGTGATGCAAACGTTAAGCAGTTTTAAAAATAAAGCTTCCATAACTATTCCTTTCCGTATTCGTCAACTAACCGTCTAAGCTCCGCAACTTCGTCGGCGCTCAGCTTTTTCTTAGACGTAAACGCCGCCAAAAATGCAGGCAGCGATCCATCAAAGGTCTCTTCAATAAACTTTTCGCTTCTGGCAGAGTAAAAATCCCCTCTGGATATAACAGAGGTTACCGTACCGCCCTCGTTTTTAAAAATCCCTTTGTCGCAAAGGCGTTTAAGTACGGTATAGGTGGTGGATTTTTTCCACTTAAAAAGCTCCTCACATTTTTTTGCCAATTGCCCCGACGTAATCGGCTCGTTTTCCCAAATAATATCCGCAAATCGGGACTCAACAGCTCCCATTTGATAATCAGTCATATAAGCACCTCCTGTTCTACATCTTGTAGAACAAACTTATTCTACACATTGTAGACCAATTTGTCAATAGCTTTTTTAAAAAAATTTCATCGCCTGATAAACAAGGCGTATCGGCAGGTATAAAAAGGAGTGCGAAACCTTCGCACTCCTCAGACCGCTGACAAAGGCACAGAACACGAAAAATATAAAAAATCAATTACAAAAAAGTTGAAAAGTCGGGAAAGCTTCCCGACTTTTCTCAATTTATCGTAATTTTTCGTTCAAAACGAACCTCGGCTCACAGTACTTTTGTACAGTTTTCGCCTCGGTTCGTTTCGTCTGCACTCTTTCTCAGCACTCTGCCAAGCTGATTACAGGGTTTACATATCTT
>JAZUNS010000185.1:0-26904 GCA_045604285.1 Eubacteriales bacterium | reverse complement strand
CTCGTTTTTCTCTTTTTTAAACATGTTTAAAACCTCCTTGTTCTTTTGTGTAATGCGGTCGCCAAACCTTTACACAAATTATATCACGGAGGTTTTAATATACTTTTACTAAAGTTTTTATCTTCCCCCGGTAGAACCGGGGGTTTATTTCCACGCCTTAAGGCACCAAAAAAACATCGGGGCGTTTCCGCCCCGATGACAGGCTGATGACAAACCCTGTCACCAGCTTGGCAGAGTGCTGAGAAAGAGTGCAGACGAAACGAACCGAGGCGAAAACTGTACAAAAGTACTGTGAGCCGAGGTTCGTTTTGAACGAAAAGATACGATGAATTGCAGAAAAGTCGGGAATTTTTCCCGACTTTTCATCTTTTTATAATTTCTTTTGCTGCGTTTTTCGTGTTCTGTGCCTTTATCAGCGGTCCGGGATGCAGGCGCAAAGCCTGCATACAGGGAGTCAATTTTCTAAGCCAATGCCGCCTCTTTTACCTTAAAGGTCCTTTTTGCCAGCATCGAGGCAAGGGGTGCCGCCAAGGCGCAAAGCAGAAGGGCAGGTGGAATATCCAGCACGCTGTGTTGCTTTACAAATACGGTGGATACGCTTATCAGCGCTGCCGTTACGGCAAAAACGGTGCGGCGGGCGGGGGTGGAAAAGTGCTTGCTGTCCCAGGCGGCGTAAAGCACCGCCACAGAGCCTATAACGTGCAACGACGGGCACACGTTGGTGTTGGTATCAAAGTTGTAGTACCACTCCATAAAACGGGTAAGAAAATTCTCTCTTACAAAGCTTTCCGGCGCACGCAGCTCCTGGCAATTGGGAAACAGCAAATAGATAACGCAGGTGGCGGTATATGTAATCATTATAAAAAACATATATCTTTTAAACGCCGCTATATCCCAAAGCAAGCCGTAGACCAGCATGCCTATTAAAAATACAAACCAAAACAAATAGGGTATAAGGAAAAATTCGTTAAAAGGAATAAGGTCGTCTAAGGGAGCAAAATACATGGGATAATACTCCTCAAAAACTATAAGCCTTTCGATTGCGCCGAAAGCCAAGCCGTACAAGGGCCAAAACAAAAGCAAAAGCAAGTGCCTGTACCGGGGCGAGGTTATGTTTGACAATCGCAAAGCCCTATAGCTGTACATGGGTCAACGTTCCTTTCCGTGAAGATAATTGCAAATGTTTACGGCACCGTTGCCCGGGTCGATAGACTCCATCGCCCGTGCCATTCTTTCCTGCAGCTCGGGGTTACCCAGCAGCATAAGTGCAAGGTCGGTTATTTTGCCGCTGGTTTCAATGGCGCCGCCGTTGCCTATAAAGAAGTTTCTGTTATAAGCTTCACAGCCGCCAACGGCGTTTATAAGCACCATGGGCAAACGCTTTACCATGGCTTCGGTGCAGGTTATGCCGCCTGCCTTGGTAACTATCATTTCGGCGCTGTCCATATAATAATTCATGTTTTTGGTGTAGCCCACAACACGCACGTTCTTGCGGGGAAAATCTATGCTGTTAAGCTTGCTTTTAAGCTTTTTGTTGCTGCCGCATATTACGGTAAGATATGCGTTGGAGGGCATTGCCACAGCAAGCTCTTCCGTAAGCTGCTTTAAGGGACCGCAACCCATGCTGCCGCACATAAGCAGTATGTTTGCCTTGTTTTCCGGCAACCTAAGGGCGCGCTTTGCGGCGGATTTTTTGTATCGCTTGTAAAACTCCTGCCTTACGGGCAAGCCCGTAGCCACCAGCTTTTCTTCCGGCACGTAGCGGGTTACAAAATCCTCCTTAACCCCTGCGTGGGGGATAAAGTAAACGTCCATTGCAGACTTATCCACAAAGGGGCTGCAGGTGTAATCCGTAGCTATAAAGCCGCTTTTAACCTTAAGGGCGCACTTTTTTACCGCCGTGGTAAACATATAGGCGGTAAAGGGGTGGGTGGAAAGCACCCAATCGTACCCCTTGGCGGTAACGTCGGCGGCAAGCCTTTCGGCACCGCCCCTAAGAAAGGCGCCCAGCGCCGTATCCTCTTTGCCGTTTTGGGTCTTTTCTATTACTTTATAGCCTGCGTTAAACAGCTTGGGCAAAAATCGGTATATTCGTACATGCCAATTGCTTATGAATTCGGACATCCCGCCGGACAGATAACCAAGGGCGTCGGTGATATCGCAGGTATCGCCCCTTGCCCTAAGCTCTGCGGCAACGGAGGTGGCTGCACTGTTGTGACCGCCGCCCGTATTGCCCGAAAGTATCAGCACTTTCATTTATCTTCGTCCTTTCTGATGGGAACGATCTCCACGCCGTGCTTACCGCCCATATAGGTGGAAAGATAGAAGGCAAAGGAGGTCAACAGGGCGACGCAGCAGCAAAGGGACAAAACCCCTACGTATTTGGGCTGCATATTGGGCATAAGCACCATAAGCCCCATGGATACAAACAAAACCGTGGTGCATATCTTGCCCGCCTTTAAAGCGCCGCTTAACATTTTGCCTCGCTTAATGTTGTAAAGCCCCATTATCAGCATAAAAAGCTCTTTAAGCACAAATATAATGATAACCCAGCAAAGCTGCTCCCACCAGCGGTGGGCAAGGCAGAAGAATACTGCCGCCTGGGTAAGCTTATCTGCAATAGGGTCTATTATCTTGCCGAAGGTGGATATCATGTTAAACCTGCGGGCGATAATGCCGTCAACCGCATCGGTAGCCATGGATATGGCAAGCAGTACGGCGGATATTACGTACTCGTCCTTTACAACGTAAAGATAGGCGTATACGGGGATAAATGCTATTCGTATCATGCTTAATATATTTGGTATGGTAAATATTTTGTTTTCGTAGTTTTTGCTTTCCAAAACTAAGCACCTTACTTTCAACAACTATTTTGCGGATACAAAGCTTCTGTTTTTGTAAACGTAGTCAGCACCCGATATAAGGGCAAGGGCAACGGATATCCAAACCAAAACGTCGGCAACTATCTTAAGCACCGTGCCTATAAACGCCCAGTCAAGCCCCCCTGCGGTAAGGGGCGCAACAAGCTCGGCAGTGGGGTAGGCTACCATTACGGCAACTATGCACACCACCTGGGATACGGTTTTAAGCTTGCCCCATTTGCTGGCGGCAACCACAACGCCCTTGTCTGCACAAACAAGGCGAAGCCCGCTTATAAAAAACTCTCTGGACAGTATAATTATTACCGCAACCGGGTGTATATAACCCGTTGCAGCCAGCATTATAAGGGCAGAGGCCGAAAGAAGCTTGTCTGCTATGGGGTCCATAAGCTTGCCGAAATCGGTAATAAGGTTATGCTTTCTGGCAAGGTGACCGTCTACGGCATCGGTTATATACGCCACTATAAAAACGAAGGCAGCGATATACATGCTGTAATCAACGGGGATGTAAAAGCACCCTACAAAGAAGGGTATAAGCAGTATTCTAAGCATTGTAAGTTTGTTTGGTAAATTCATAAAACACCTTATCTATGTATTTTAGTTGCGTTTTTTCTCTTTTCAAGTGCCGCCGCCACTGCAGAAAACCTGGGGCGGTTATAGCGCTGTATTAAAACAAATGGAATGTTTCCCAAAATGTAAAGCGCCCAAACCGTCCATCCGCCTACGCCCTTCCACAAAAATATACAAGGGAACGCAAGCACGATAAGCCAAAGATGAACAAGCTCTGCCACACAAGTCTCCTTCAGCAAGGCGGTAACGCGTTCCACAGTGGCAGGCTCTTTAATTTGCTTGGGCGTCATACTTTTTTTCATAAGCTTGCTCATATCGGGCAGCTTGTCCTTCCAGTATTTTATACCAAGCTTTTCGTAGATCTTTCCGTTTTTTTCAAAGGAACGGCAGGCAAACAAAAAGCCCGTTCCGTCAAACCATCTTCTGGGCAGTGCCGTTCCGATAATCTGGGAAGCCACACCCAGGGCAACAAGATATATAAAGCATCTCAACAAAGCCATCCAGTCCAAGGTGCCGCCTCCTTTTTGTATATTCTAAGGCAACAAGATTAACCTTGTTTAAACTATATCAAACCGCCGCGCTGTATTGCGCCGAAAATTCTGTCCTTAAGCCCCTTGTCGTTTTCCGATAAAGCTGCAATAAGGTTTTTTATACGTTCTCTTTCCGTGTTGCCGTCCTCGGGGCATATCTTGCCGCAAACCTCTATGCCTTCTCTGCGGATAAAGCCGGTTATAAGCTTTTCGGGCAGATATATAAGGGGGCGTATTACGGTAACGTCACGCCTGTCCAAATAGGTCTTTGCCTTAAAACAGCCAAGGCGCCCTTCGTTAACAAGGTTCATAAAAAAGGTTTCCACAGCGTCATCAAAGTGATGCCCCAGGGCTATGGTGGTGCAGCCCTCTTTTTTTGCGGCGTCGTGTATTGCCCCTCGGCGCATCCTTGCGCAAAGCGAGCAAGGGCATTTCTCCTGCCGCAGGTCAAACACTATTTGTTTTATATCGGTAGGAACTATGGTAAGCGGTACCTCAAGCTCCTCACACAGCCTTGTAACCGGCGAAAAATCCGCCCCCTCAAAGCCTGCGTCTATAAGTATTGCCTTAACGCTGAAATTCTTTGGATGAAAGCGTGACAGCGCAGTAAGGGTGCAAAGCAGGGCAAGGCTGTCCTTACCGCCGCTTACGCCTACGGCAACGGTCTCGTCCTGACGTATCATGTCAAAATCGTCCACGGCACGGCGCACGTAGCTAAGCAAGCTTTGTATATCCTTGTATCTTTTCACGCCGTGTTCCCTCCGTTCCCGTTAGACATACCATAACTATTATATTATATTCCTTTGTTTTAGAATTTTCAAGTACATAAATTAATTTATTTACCAAAGATAAAGGCTGCCCGTCTAAGGCAGCCTTTATACGGTTTCACAACAGCTCCGGCAAAGCGTTAAGCAGGCAATCCACGTCCTCTTTTGTGTTGTGCCTGCCAAGGCTTACCCTTACGGCACCGTATTTGCCCGTCCCCAACGCCTCGTGGGCAAGGGGCGCACAGTGAAGCCCGCCCCGCACGTAAATACCCTTGCCTGCCAAAAATTCCGCCACCCGTTCAGAGGGGACACCCGCCACGTTAAAGGCAACTACGGGTGCGTAGCCTCCGTCCCAGGCGGTGGCGTAAACGGTTACGCCCTTAAGCGCCTTAAGCCCTGCTACGGTGGCGCGGCGTAACGCCTCTTCCTTTTCCGTTTGGGGCGCAAACTCCTTAACGGCGGCGGCAAAGGCGGCTATACCCGTTACGTTGGCGGTGCCTGCCTCCAGCCTTTCGGGCAGTACGGGGGGCATATAGCGATCTTTGCTGGCGCTTCCCGTGCCGCCCTCCAAAAAGGGCTTAAAGCTTAGATTGCTGCAGGGGTTTACTATCAGCGCCCCCACGCCGGGTGCGCCCCCAAAGCCCTTGTGGGCGGGCAGGCATATAAGATCTGCGCCCAGCTCTGTTATGCTAAAAGGAATATGCCCCGCACTTTGGGCGCAGTCCAGCACGGTCACTATCCCACGGCGACGTGCCTCGTCGCACAGTTCCTTAACGGGCAAACAAATGCCGCAAAGGTTAGATGCATGGCTAAGCACCATCAGCGCCACGTCGCCTTTAAGCGCCGCCATGGCGACATCCGCGGTCTTTTCGGCGCTGTCAAAAACGGGCGTAAATACTTTAAGCCTGTTTCCAAACCGGGAATACAAGGGCCTTAAAACGGAATTATGCTCCATGGCAGAACACACCGCCCCGCCCTTTTTAAGCTTTACGCATTTAATTGCAATATTAAGCGCCGCCGTGGCACCGCTTGTCAAAACCACCTTTTCCGCCTCGGTGCCAAAGGACTGTGCAAGCACCTCACGGCAGTCGTAAACGACCTCGGCGGCTTTCATGGACAAGGGGTGTCCGCTTCTGCCGCCGTTGCCGCAGTTTAAAAAGGCGTAGGTTGCGGCGCTAAGGGCAGCGGCGCTTTTAGGAAACGCCGTAGCGGCGTTGTCCAGGTATACAAAATCCATATATTACTCCCTTACGCCTGCCAAAATGCTTATACCGGCGGCAGAAAGAAGGCTTACGGCCTCCTGCTCTGCGGCGACGGATGCCAGCCTAAGTCCGTAGCCGCAGCCCCGTACCGCCGTCACTTGGGGCGAGCGTGTCAGCGTGGTGTATATGCGGTGCCTTGCCAAAATTCGCTGGGCTTTAAGGGCGTAGGTCACCGAAGAAAATACAAGGATCATTCGTCACCCATCCTTTGTTTTGTCAAGCTTCCCGCTTTTATTATATTCCGACCGCCGCCGTTGCGACACCGGGACAAAAAATATCGAAGGGCGTTTTCGCCCTCCGATATCAAAACCTTTTATGCTTTTTTAAACTCAAATTTACCTGCGCCTTGGTTGTAATCCGCACCTGCAGAGGACTTCAGCGCTTCCAACTCGTTAAAGTTCTTAAGGCTTACGCTTTTAAGGGCGGTGCAGTTCCAAAACAGCCCTTCGCTTATAGAGCTAAGGTCGCCCTTAAAGGTCACTTCTTTTAAGGCGGTGCAGTTCATAAACCCATACTTGCCCACGTAAACCGTGCTTTCCGGCAGGGTTATCGAGCTAAGGCCTTTACAACCGTCAAAGGCGTTGTCTGCAATAAGATAGGTGCCTTCCCTGGCGGTAAAAGCGCCCGTTGCAGAAGCTTTTACGTCAACTATGCAGCCGCCCACGTATAGGGCGCCGTTTTCCCAGTTTTCGCTTGCCTTGTAGGTGGCGGTGCCGTAAAATGCGTCGTAGCCTATGCTTTTAAGCCCCTTGGAAAGGGTCACCTTAAGCTTGGTACAGCCGTAAAACGCACCCTCGCCCACCTGCTGTACCTTGGCGCCAAGGGTTACCGTAGGTATTGCTATACAGCCCATAAAGGCAAAATCCCCAACCCTTGTAAGGGTAGAGGGCAGGGTAAGCTGGGTTGCCTTGGTGCATTTGTAAAAGGCGTAGTCGCCTATTTCGGTAATACCCTCGTGTATAATTATTTTCTTTACGCTTTCGCCGCTTTTAAGGTCAAGCCATTCGTCGGGCTTAAGGGGGTCAAAATCCTCAATGGCACCCTTGCCGTATACGTCAAGCACGCCCTCCTCCGATAAGGTCCAGGTAATGTCCTTATCCAAAAAAGCACGCTTAAACACCAAAAAGCCCATGGCCAAAACAGAAACAACCAGCAAAAACGAGCAAATCCTTATAATAAGGTTCCTGGTCTCGTTGCTTTTTATATCGTTAGCGCCGCCGTTTTCGGCAACGGAAACGTTGTTATCCATAAAAACATCTCCTAACCATCCGTTTACCGTTTTATTTTAGCATAGCGGTATGCGTTTGTCAACCGTTACATTTTTTGCAAAAAGCAGCAAAAACGGGGCAATACTAAAAACGAATCCCGCAGAATATAAATGCGGTAACAAACAAAAAAGCCACCTTTGTTTGTAAACAAAAGTGACTTTTGCGTGGTGACCCGTAGGGGAGTCGAACCCCTGCCTTCGCCGTGAGAGGGCGACGTCTTGACCACTTGACTAACAGGCCGTACGAAAATATTAACACAAACGTATTTCTTTGTCAAGCCTAAATTTTTATTTTTTTGAAAGAGGTGCAAAGGATGACAAGACAGCAAAAGCAAGATGCAATAGTAAACGTAATATATTACGGAATAATCCTGGCAGGGGCGGTGCTGGGGCTTTGGCTGCTTAGATATCTGCTGCCGGCGCTGTATCCCTTTGGGGTGGCGTACGGAGTATCCTTGCTGCTTAACCCGGTTATGCTGTTTTTGGAAAAACGCATGGGTATGCCTCGCAAATTCGGCGCCTTTCTGCTGGTGCTCTTGGGGGTGGCGGCGGTGTTTGCCGTTACTTATCTTATAATACGGCGGGCAACGGAGGAGGTAGGGCGGCTGGCGGAGATGTTATCCTCTGTTAAATGGGAGGATTTTGCCCCGCTGAGAGAAAAAACCAACGCCCTTCTTATGAAGCTGCCCTGGATAGACGGCACCGATGACCTTAGCAACTTTTGGCAGGAGGCGGAGGAACGCGGCGCCGCCATCCTTGAAAACGGAATACCCGGCTTGCAAAGCGGCATAGAATTATTAACGGGCGTGTTTACGGGCATATTTGATTTTGTGCTTGCCTTTTTCGTAACGGTTATTGCCTGCTATTACATGACCGTTGACCGTGCCCGTATTGCCGGATTTGTATACGGGCTTTTCCCAAAAAAGGCAGAGGGCAGAATAAAAAGCATAAAAACCCAGCTTTTAGGCACGGTAGGTAAGTATATTAAGGCATACGGGCTTATAGCCCTTATAACCTTTACCGAGCTTTTCGTTGCCTTTACCGTTTTAAGGGTGGATTACTCTTTGCTTTTGGCGGCGATAATATCCCTTATAGATATTCTGCCCGTGCTGGGGACGGGCAGCGTGCTTATACCCTGGGCACTGGTTTGTCTGTTTTTGCAGGGGGACATATACACAGGTACGGGGCTTATAATAAGCTACGTGGCAATAGTTGTAATACGGCAGATAGCAGAGCCGAAAATAGTTGGCAGCTATATAGGCGTGCATCCCCTTGCCACTCTTGCCGCCATGTTTGCGGGGCTTAAGCTTTTTGGCTTTTTTGGCATGCTTTTGCTGCCCGTGGTGCTTTTGGGGGTAAAAAATATGTATAAAGAGCTGGCAAAACCGCCCCGTGAAGCATAAGGCGCAAAAAGCTATTGCAAAACCTTGGCGGCGGTAGTATAATATACTATGTATATTTGTAATTTGGGAGATTTTGTGATTTGGATTATAAGCTTTCAGGTATTACTTTTGAATACGGTGTCAAGGGGGCAGAGATTTCCTCTATGAAGGTGGGCGGCGAGATATACCGCCTTTGCATCCCCGAAACGGTACTGCAGCTTCGTTCCGTGGTGGAAGTGCTTAGCGAGAAGGGTGAAGAATATATAGTTTTGGGCAACGGCAGCAACGTAATGTTCACCGACAAAGGCTATAGCGGTACGGTTATACTTACCACCAAGCTTAAAAACATCGTTCCTACCGAAACCGGCTATATCGTCGATGCAGGCGTTATGCTTACCGCCCTAAGCCAAAGGGCGGCAAAGGATGGCTTTGGCGGGCTGGAGTTTGCCTACGGCATACCGGGAACGGTTGGCGGCGCCATCTATATGAACGCAGGCGCTTACGGCGGCGAGATAAAGGACGTTGTAAGCCGCATATTCTGCATACAAAAGGACCGCCGTATAGAGCTGTCTGCCGCAGAGGCGGAGTTTGCCTACAGGCACAGCGTGTTTTGTAATAAAGAGCTTTACATAACGGGGGCAGAGTTTGTTTTGCCCCGTAAGGACAGCGCCGAGGTGTTTGCAAAGATGGAAGAAAATCTTGGCAAGCGCAAGGCTAAGCAGCCCCTTGAGTATCCAAGCTGCGGCAGCACCTTTAAGCGCCCCGCAGGGCATTTTGCAGGCGCGCTTATAGAGCAAAGCGGGCTTAGGGGCTACAGCATAGGCGGCGCACAGGTGTCGGAAAAGCATTGCGGCTTTATAATCAACCGTGGCGGCGCTACCGCCCGTGACGTGACCGAGCTTATCGACTACGTCCGTAATACCGTTTACAAAAAGACGGGGGTAACGCTGGAAACGGAGGTTGAAATATACTGATGTCAGTTTCGTCCGACGTAAAAGAGGCATTGATATGCGAGATGGATAAGCGCAAGGATTGCTGCCGTGACGCCTTTGACTGCGGGGCGGCGGGCGTGCTTTTTAAGGAGCGTTGCCCCGGCTGCAGGTCGGCGTTTACTGCAGGCGTGTTTGTGGGCTTTGGCTCGATAACCGACCCCGAAAAGGCGTTTCATTTGGATATGCGCCTTCGCACCCCCTTGGCGGATAAGCTTTGCGCCATGCTTGCCGAGGAGGACTTGGAGCCCCGCAGGCACGACCTTAAGGGGGACAAGGTAAGGCTTTACTATAAGGTGAGCTCGGTTATAAGCGATTTTTTAACCTATATAGGCGCCACCAAATTTTCCCTTGCGGTAATGGAAAAAGAGGTATACAACAGCGTTAAGTTTAAAGAAAACCGAGAGGCAAACGCCGTTATAGCCAATCTTGACCGCTCGGCAACGGCGGCGGCAGAGCAGCGGCTTAACATAAGCCTGCTTAAGACCTGCGGCGTTTTGGAAACCCTGCCGGAGGAGCTTAAGGAAACCGCAAGGCTGAGAGAAGAGTACCCCGATATGCCCTTGTCAGAGCTGGCGCAGATGTTTGCGCCCCCCATAAGCAAATCAGGGCTTAACCACAGACTTAGGCGTCTGGCTGAAGAGGCGCAAAAGGTAAGAGAAAAACAATAAAAAACAAAAGGACGGTGATAAAATGGCATTTACCCATTTGCATTTGCATACAGAATACAGCCTGCTGGACGGCGAATGCCGTATATCCCGTCTGCCCTCTGCCGTGCTTGCGGCAGGGCAAAGTGCGGTTGCCATTACCGACCACGGCAACCTGTACGGCGTGGTGGATTTTTACCGTGCCTGCAAAAAGGAGGGCGTAAAGCCCATTATAGGGTGCGAGATGTACGTTGCACCCAAAAACCGCACGGATAAGACCTTCAGCAAAACCATGTACCACCACTTGGTGCTGCTTTGTAAAAATGAGGAAGGCTATAAAAATTTAATGAAGCTTTGCACCGACGCCTTTCTTAACGGGTTTTACATGAAGCCCCGCACCGATATGGAAATGCTTAAAAAGCACAGCGGCGGGCTTATTGCCCTTTCCGCCTGCCTTGCGGGCAGTATTCCCGCAGCGCTTCTTGCCGACGATGCGGCAGGGGCGGAGAGGGAGGCCAAGGCGCTTAAGGCTGTTTTCGGCGACGATTTTTATTTAGAGCTTCAGCGCCACGGTATAGAGGAGCAAGTCAAGGTAAACAGGGGGCTTGTAGCTCTTTCTGCAAAGCTTTCCATACCCCTTGTTGCCACCAACGACGTCCACTATCTAAGCAAGGCGGATGCCGATACCCAACGGCTTCTTATGTGCATACAAATGGGCAAGACATTAGCAGAGGGCGACGTGGGCTTTGCCACCGAGGAGTTTTATCTTAAAAGCTCCGAGGAGATGACGGCGCTTTTTGCCGACCTGCCCCAAGCGGTGGAAAACACCAATATTATTGCGGAAAAATGCAACCTTAACTTCGAATTTGGCGTTATGCATCTGCCAAAATATGCTCCGCCTCAGGGGTACAGCCCTTTTCAGTATCTTGAAAAGCTGTGCATGGACGGTTTTAAAGCTTATCTTAAGGCGGGTATAGTAAAAGGAGATAAGGACAGATATATAGAAAGGCTGTCCACCGAGCTAAGCATAATAAGCTCTATGGGCTTTGTGGATTATTACCTTATAGTTTGGGATTTTGTAAGATATGCAAAATCCAAAAACATACCCGTAGGCCCCGGCAGAGGCAGCGGCGTAAGCTCGCTGGCGGCGTACTTTTTGGGCATTACGGGTGTTGACCCCATTGAAAACGAACTGCTTTTTGAGCGCTTTCTTAACCCCGAAAGGGTATCTATGCCCGATTTTGACATAGACTTTTGCGACGAGCGCCGAGGCGAGGTAATAGAGTACGTGGCACGCAAGTACGGCGAGGACCACGTGGCACAGATAATAAATTTCGGTACCCTTGCCTGCAGGCAGGCAGTGCGTGACGTTGGCCGTGTTTTGGGTATGCCCTACGCCCGTGTGGACGAGGTTGCCAAGCTTATACCCCGCAGCATCGGCATAAGCGTGGATGAGGCACTTGCCGCAGGGAAGGACCTTAGAGAGCGCTATAAAATAGACGGCTCTGTTAAAACCCTTATAGACCACGCCAAGGCGCTGGAGGGCAGACCCCGCAACATATCCCAGCACGCATCGGGCGTGGTGGTGGCAGACAAGCCTCTTACCGAGTATTTGCCCCTTGCCACGTCAACGGGCTCGGTGGTGACCCAGTTCCCCATGAATACCGTTGCAGATCTGGGGCTTTTAAAAATAGACTTTTTGGGGCTAAGGTTCCTTACGGTAATAGATAAGGCGTGCCGCAAGGTGGCGGAAAGCGTAGCGGGCTTTACTGCCGAGACTATCCCATTTGACGATGCCGAAACCTACAAAATGCTAAGCGAAGGGCAGGGGATAGGGCTGTTCCAGCTGGAAAGCGAGGGTATGCGTGCTTTGCTTGTGCGCCTTGCCCCCCATTGCCTGGACGATATTACGGTGGCAATCTCTCTTTACAGACCGGGGCCTGCCAAGTTTATAGATACCTATCTTGCCAACCGCAAAAACCCCGACGGCATAGAGTACGGCTCTCCGCAGCTTAAGGAGGTGCTTAAAAGCACCTACGGCTGTATGATATACCAAGAGCAGGTAATGCGCATTTGCGTGCTTGTGGCGGGCTATTCCTACGGGCGTGCGGATATGGTGCGCCGTGCCATGGCTAAAAAGAAGCCCGAGGAGATGGCAAAGGAGCGTGTAAGCTTTGTAAGCGGCGCTACCGCAAAGGGTATGCCCTCTGCCGAGGCAGAGGCGCTGTTTGACAGCATAGCGGGCTTTGCCTCCTACGCCTTTAACAAAAGCCACGCCGCCGCCTATGCGGTGCTGGCGTACAGAACGGCGTACCTTAAATGTCATTATCCCAGAGAGTATATGGCGGCGCTGTTAAACTCCGTTTTGGGCGATAACGGCAAGATGCGCCTTTATCGCAGTGAATGTCAGCGCATGGGCTTTGATATTCTGCCCCCGGACGTTAACAAAAGCGACGTGCTGTTTTCCGTGGAAAGTAACGGCTTGCGCTTTGGGCTTGCGGGCATAAAAAACGTGGGCAAGGCATTTGCTCAAAAGCTTGTAAGCACAAGGGAAATAAGCGGCAGGTTTAAGGATTTTGAGGACTTTTTGGTGCGGGTACAGGGCGGCGGCACCTCCAGAATGACCGAGGCAATGATACGCTGCGGCGCCCTTGACGGCTTTGGCAAGCGGCGCAGCGTGCTTGTGGGGGCTTTGGATAGCTCCGGCGATAAGCTTTACCATATAAGAAACGCTGCGGCGGCAGGTCAAATAGGGCTTTTTGAAAGCATTGGCGACGATAGCGGTGCAGTAAAGCTGGACTACCCCAATTTAGAGGAATACGATAAACGCACCATGCTGGAGGATGAAAAGGCGCTTACGGGCATCTACCTTACGGGGCATCCCCTGGCAGAGCATAAGGAATACGCCCGTGAGGCAGGCGCCATAGATACGGTTGCCTTGGGTGAACGATATCAAAACGGTACCCTTAAGGAGGGCGACCGTATAAGCCTTTTGGGCATGATAACAAGCAAGCTGCAAAAGCCCACCAAGAACGGCGGCATAATGGCGTTTTGCGGTTTTGAGGATATGCTTGGCGAGACCGAGCTTGTGGTTTTCCCCAAGACCTTGGAGGAATATGCCCCCATGCTTACCGAGGGCGCCGTGCTTATGGTAAGCGGTGAGCTTAGTGTAAGAGAAGCCTATGAGGACGACAGTGAGGACGAGATAAAGCTTATACTTAAATCCGTCACCATCCCCGGGGAAAAGCCCGATGACCTTTATATAAAGGTAACCGAGGCAAACGCCCCCATGCTTGACAAGGCAATGGAGGAGATACGCCGTCATCCCGGTATGGGCAGAGTGCGGGTGTATTACCAGCAAACGGGCAAGCTGTACTCGCCCAAGGGCGTTGGCTGTACCCCCAACACGGGGCTTCAAAATGCGCTTAGGCGCATTATGGGTGACGCCAACGTAGCGCTTAAGAAAAGGAGCGATTAACTATGGCTTTAATAAAAAAAGGAATAGAAAGCGAAACCAGGTACGTGCGTATAGCCCCCGTCTGCAAGCTTTTGTGGGTGGTGTTTAGGGTGCTTTCCTATATAGCGGGGGTGCTTGTGGGCTTGCTTGCGGTAATGTCGGTAATATTGCTGTTTGTAAGCGTAACCCCCGAAGAGCTGTTGTTTACCCCTTATATGAAGGTGGTAGAGGAAAACGGCGTGCGTATGTTTGACGTAAGCCTGGGCAACGGCGTGCAGGTGTTCCGCCCCTGCGACCAGGTGGATTATTCCAGCATAAAGGGAACGGTTTACGCAGGGCTGTTTACGCTTATGGCGGCGCTGGCGGTTTGCATACCCGTGTTCCACTTTTTGTCAAAGCTTTTAAAAAACGTGGGTGCGGGCAAGGTGCTTACCGAGGAAAACGCCGCAGCGGTAAATTATATAGGGCTTTCAATAATGATAGGCAACCCCGTGGTTCTTTTAATACAAAGATATTTTAACTACAAGCTTATAAGCTATTTTGTTGACGGCGTAAGGCTGGAGTTTGACTTTGGCATAGATCTTTTCGGCTTTGTGCTGGGTCTGCTTCTTATAGTTGTAGGCACCATTTTCGGCTACGCCTGCAACATACATAGGGAAGAAACCGCCCTTACCGTAAGAGAAAGCGATTAGAAAGGCAGGTGTGTTAAATGGCAGAGAAGGATTTGGAAAACCTTTTGGAAAAAGAAATAGATACGCCTATCCCCGAAGCTGAAGAAACCGAGGATATAAGCGCTGCCCTTGACAAAATGATGGCGCAGTTTGATACCGAGGACGATAAACAGCCCCCCGCAGAGGAGCCGTTTGTTGAAGCGGCACCCGCCGTACCTACGGCAGAGGAGTCTGCCGCCCCTACGGAGGAGGCACCTGCCCCTGCCACGGAATCGGCAGTTTTTCAGGGTGACGACGGTGAAGAGGACGAGGACGAGGAGAAGGCGTCGGAGGAGGCAAAGCAGGCACAAAAGGCAGAAAAGCTTAGCCTTGCAGGCAAAATTGCCAAGATGGGTGCGGCATACCCCTTGCAGGTGGTGCTTTACGGTTTATACAAGGTGCTTACTTGGGCGATAAATATTTTGCTTACCGTGCTGCTGGTAGGCGTTATCGCCGGTGCGGTAGTGTGCGTCGCCTTCGTTATTTACATTAAAAGCTATATCGACCCCAACTTTACGGGGCTTGAGAATTTGCAGTTTGAAAGCAGCCTTTCCACCACCATCAGCTACGTTAACGATGATGGTGACGAGGTCGCCTTTGACGGGCTTGTAGGCACCGAAAACCGTTCCTGGGCAAACTATGACGAAATGCCCAAGGACCTTGTTAACGCCTTCGTTGCCATAGAGGATAAGCGCTATTGGGACCATCCCGGTGTGGACTATCGCCGCACGGGTAATGCGGTGCTTAACTTCTTTTCCTCCTCGGGCGATAACTCCGGCGGGTCTACCATAACCCAACAGCTTATCAAAAACGTTTCCAAAGAGGATGAGGCAACCATCCAGCGTAAGGTGCAGGAGATACTGCGTGCCTTTAACGTAAACAAAAACTACAGCAAAACCCAGGTGCTTGAGATGTACCTTAACACCATATTCCTGTCCCAAAACAGCTACGGTGTTAAAACGGCGGCAATGTCTTACTTTGGCAAAGAGCTGTCAGAGCTTAATATTTTAGAGTGTGCCGCCCTTGCAAGCATACCCAAGTCGCCTACCAAGTACGATCCCGTCCGCAACCCCCAGCACAATCTGGAAAGGCGCAACCTTGTGTTGGACCAGATGCTGGAGCAGGGCTATATAACCCAGGCGGAGCATGACCTTTACTACGACGCCCCGTTGGAGCTTAACACGGGCGGCGAGGAAGAGGAAATCGAAAGCACCCACGGCTATTTTGTGGATGCACTTATAGAACAGGTTACCGACGACCTTTGCAGCGAGTTTGGCTACGATACCGCCACGGCAACCCGCTTGCTTTATTCCGGCGGTCTTACCATAGTTACCACCATGGACCCCGACGTTCAAAGCACCATGGATTCCGTTTTTGTGGAAACCAGCCACGACTATCTGTACCTGGAGGGTGAAACGGTAGTGGGCAACAAGGGCGTTATTCCTCAGGCGGCAATGGTGGTTATGGACCCCTTAAACGGCGACGTGCTGGGCATTGTTGGCGGCAGAGGTGAGAAAAAAGGCAACCTTGGCTACAACCGTGCCACTCAAAGCCGCCGTCAGTGCGGTTCCTCTATCAAGCCTCTTTCCCTTTACGTTTTAGGCTTGGAGGAAGGGCTTATAACCTGCGGCTCGGCAGTGGATGACGTGCCCTCTATGAAAAACGAGGACGGCGACTATTGGCCCACCAACACCCCTAACAGATTTTACGGACATATAGACGTAAACTTTGCGGTTATCAAATCTCTTAACACCATCCCCGTTTCTTTGGTCAATCAGCTTACCCCCCGCAAGTGCTTTGATTTTCTTAAGGATACCCTTGGCTTTTACAGCATTGTAGAGTCTGAGGTTATAGGCGGCAACACCTATTCCGATATTGCCTTGGCACCTTTGGCGCAGGGCGGCTTTACCTACGGCGTTACCGTTTTGGAGATGACCCAGGGCTACTGTATGTTTGCTAACGGGGGCGAAACCTCCGATGCCCGCCTTTACAGCCAGATTAAGGACAACAAGGGCATTATCCTTTTAGAGAATGAGCCCGTCCATAGGGACGCAGTAAGCGAGGAAAGCGCCTTTGTTATGACGGGCATGCTTATGAACGTTATCGGTCAGTCCGGTGCAACGGGTACCCGCGTTACCATAGACGCTAAGTATGACCTTGAGGTTGCGGCAAAGACCGGTTCTACCAACGACGACCGTGACAGATACTTTGTGGGCTACACCCCCGAATACGTTGGCGGCGTGTGGTTTGGCTACGATAACAACAAGGCGTTAAGCGGCTTTACCTACAACCCCGCCCTTAGCCTTTGGGACAGAGTTTTTGACGGCATCTACGCCAAGCTTAAGGAAGAGGGCGCAGATTATCAGAAGAAGTTTGACCGTCCCCGCAACATTATCGAGGTAGAGTATTGCGCCGTATCGGGCAAGCTGCCTACCGAATCCTGCTACCGTGATATTTACTATTACGATAACGAAACCAACAAAATAAAGGGCAACGCCGTATACAAGGGCTATTTTGCCATAGGCACCCAGCCCACGGAAAAGTGCGATTGCCACATAGACGTTAAATATGACCGTGTTACCCAAGCCATCTGCTTTGACGGCTGTGCTTGCCCTGCGGAAAACCTTGTTACCGTTTCCTTCCGTCTTAACAACGAACGCTCCTTTGAGTCTTACGTTTCGGTATTGGACGGCGACTGTATCTACAAGGACATACCCGAGGATTACGTGTTCCCCACGGGCAAAAACCAGCCCTTCTTTGCAAATCTGTACTCCAAGGGGACCTATTTCGGCTTTTCCAACGGCAGCGGAAAGTATCCCCGCAACCGCATTTGTACCGAGCATTACCTGGTTGAAGAGCCACCCCTTGAAAACACGGAAAGCTCCGAGGCTACGGAGGAATAATAGCTTGGCAAGGGCAACAATTCCGCAGACGTAACCTGCGCCGAGTTATCCTGCAAAGCTTGTTACCGAGTCTCTAACGAAAACACAAAATTAAAACTAAACGGAAGGTAAAGACTACTTTTACCTTCCGTTTTTTGTAATACTTTTGCCCTCCCGCACATATATATTAACGGGAGTGAAAGCTATGAAACGTGAAATATTTGCCCTTATAATAGCGGCGGCGGTTTCCCTTACGGCGGTACCCCAAGGGGTGGCGGCACTGTCCCCCGAGGGCAGCGAGTATCTTGTACGGCTGGCAACGGGCAGCCTGTACGTTCCGTATACTTTTACGGACAAGCCATACGAAGCAGAAGAAACCGTAGAGGAAAGCGTGGAGGCCTTAAGCCGGGAAAGCCATGATGAAAGCCTTGCAATGCCCGATAACGCCATAGCCGTGCAGGCGGTTAACTTATCCCGCCTGGAGGCGGGCGACCCGCCAAAGCTGTACTTGATAAACGAAACGGATTACAGCGTTGACCTTGACGCCATGGCGCTTACCCCTCAACGGGTGCAGGCGGGTGCGGTTTTGATAGTACATACCCACGGCACCGAGGCGTACCTGCCCGACGGCGTGGAGTATTACACCGAGGACGAGGATTTCAGAAGCACCGACAACGCCGAAAACGTGGTAGCCGTAGGGGAGGTCTTTGCCCAAGCCCTGCGCAGCGCAGGCATAACCGTGTATCACGATACCACCCTTTTCGATGCCGATTCCTTCTCCAGTGCCTATACTTCGTCCCGCAAGGCGTGCCGAAGCTGGCTGGCAGAGCATCCCGAAATAAGCTATATTATAGATATCCACAGGGATGCCGTAACCGACAGCGACGGTTTAAACCAAAAGCCCTTATGCACCGTTAACGGTCAGTCCGTAGCCCAGGTGATGCTGGTAATAGGCACTGACGAGGCGGGCGCCACCCACGGGGATTGGCGCACCAACCTTGGCATAGGCGCAAAATATCAGCAGCTTCTTAACCAAAACATAGGCTTTGCCCGCCCCATTTATCTAAGGCGCGCCAGCTACAACCAACAGCTTTCCTCGGGCGGTATGCTTTTAGAAATAGGCAGCGGCGCCAACACTATTACCGAGGCAAAGGCGGCGGCAAGCCTTGCAGGGCAGGCGTTTGTACAACTTTATAAAGAACTTTCACAGTAGTAGAAAATAACGCACGCTTCGGCGTGCGTTCTTTTCTATTTATACTGTGTTTTACTTCCTGATGGCGTCTTCCATTATGATAATGTCGGATACGCTCAATATCTCGTCCCCGTTAAGGTCAGAGGCTACGTCAAACGCACCCTTAAGGGTGGCAGTACCCATCATTACCGTTTCGGCAATTATAAGGTCAACGGTTGCGTGGGCGCCGTCGCCGTTAAGGTCGCCTGCCAAAACGATGGTTGCGGAGTTTATAACCGTACCTGCGCTGTTGATGTATTTAACAACACAGCCCGTGCCGCTTACGGTGGTGTCGGAAAGCTCTGCACCGTTCATATCGTAAACCTTAACGCTGCACTTAAACTCGTCTGCAACAGCGGCGGCGGTGGTGCCTACGTTGGTTATGGTAACGTAGTTTTCATCAAGGCTGTAATCGGAAGAATCAACCAAAACGAAGGTGTAGGGGATATCAAGGTGTGCCTTGGCAAGAACTATGCCCTTGGTAAGGTTAATACCGTCCAGACTTACCGTGTCACCTATCTGCACGCCTTCAAATGCGGCGTAGGCATCGGTAAGGGAAGCGGGAACGGCAATTATGGGGCTGCTTGCACTTGCGGTAACGGAGCGTGCAGTACCCGCAGCGTACTTAGCCTTTACGGTGTAACCGTCGGTTGCCGACTGCAGTACGATAACGCCGGCGTTGGTATCCGTAAAGGTGCCGGTGGTCCAAACCTGTGCCGTTGTTGCGGTCTGTGCGCCGTTAATTGCACTAAGGGGTATATAATCGCTGTCGGTGGGGTATGCGGGTGCAGGCACCGTTACGGACATTTCAACGCAGGTTTCGTTGTTCCACAAATCCCAGGCGTAAAGGTGTACGTTATAAGCGCCGGTTTCGTTGTTGTGATCCCAGGTGTTAACGTGCAGGGTAGCCGTCGTGCCGGAAAGCGTGGGTGCATACCACTTAATATCGTCCTGACCGCCTTTTTCCGACCAGGTGGGGAACTGTACCTTGGTAACGCCTATGTTGTCGCTAACGGTACATTTAACGTCAAAGCCCCAGTAGTTTACGTTTTCTATAACGTAGCTCTTGATGGTGGGTGCGGTAGAGTCGGAGGAGAGATTTGCGCCTGCGCTTGCGGTGGAGGCAGAGTTGCCGGAAATATCGTAGGCGTAAATATGGGTAGCGTAAACGTCCTGAGCGTTGCCGTGCTCGGAAATCTTAACGTCGTAGTATGCGGTGTTGCCGCTTACGGTACCCCTGTGCCATATAAGGTCATCCTGCCCGCTGCCGGCTGACCAGGTGGGGAACTCAACCCTGTCAATACCTGCGTTATCGGTAACGGTACAGCTTACTCTGTAACCGCTTGTGGTAACGTTGCTTATGGTAACGTTGCTTATGGTGGGGCTTATGGGGTCGCTGACTGTAAGGGAAATAGTGCCCACCGTGTAGGTATTGCTCTTTTTAGTCACCGCCTGGATGGTTATGGTGTGACTGCCGCCGCTTAGCTTGCCGTAGTTTATCGTGCCGTCAAAGCCGCAGTTGGCGTAGTCGCTGTAGCCGGTAATGGCGTTTTGAACGTCGGTTCTGAGAGAGCAGGTAAGGTTGGTATAGCTGCCGCTGTCTATCTTATAGCGAACAGAGCTTATGCCTTCGGAATGTACCGTCCAGCCTCTGAGAGCAAAGGTGTCGCCGCTGCCCTTTTGGGTAACGGAAAGGGAAGCGGAGGTAGCCTTGTTGGTAACGCTTGCGCCGGAGGGATTGTCAAGACAGCTTTGATACTTGGTAGAGGAGCTGCCGGTGTTGCTTACGGATTTGCCTATCATGGAAAGCATACCGTTGGCAATGGATACGGCGATGGTTTCAAAATGGGTATCGAAAATGCTGTTATCAACGGTAGAGTCGATAAAGCCTACCTCAAGCAGAGTTGCCGCCATGTTGGTGTTTTTAATAACGTAATAGGATGCAGTCTTTACACCTCTGTTTTTGGTCCACACGCCGGAATTTACCATAGAGTTATGGATGGCGGTACAAAGCTTTGCACCGGTAGAGGTGGAAGAAAGTCCGCTGTAATAGTAGCTTTCAATACCTACGCCGCCGCCTGCGTTTCTGTGTACGCTTACAAAGTAAGTAAAGCTGCCGGAGTTGGCAATGCTGGTCTTTGTGGCAAGGCTTTGGGTAGCGTCTGTAACTCTGGTAAGTGCCGCAGAGGAGCCGTTGGCGTTAATAAGCTGGGCTACTCTTAAAGAAAGCCTCAAAACGTCGTTAGCCTCAGCCCTGGAGCCCAAGCAAGCACCGGGGTCAGAGCCGCCGTGGCCGGGGTCAAGAATAAAGGTTGCGGAATTAAGGGTGCCGCCGGACACGCTCAGCGCCGCATCAGCTTCAACGAAAAGATCGTCCTTGGGTATAAGCACGATAGTGGATACTATCATACAAAGGGTCAGTATCAAACTAAAAGCTCGTTTCATAATTATATGTCCTCCCTTAAGATTATTAACGTGTATTGTAAAAAGTTACCACATCTAATTTTAGCACATTATAAGTATATCAGTCAATTGTTTAACAAGCTAAATCATCTTGCGTGTTTTTGGTAATATTGCACAAAAAAAGACGGTGACTTTGCTTTGCTATGCACAATACCTTTAATTTTTGCGCAAAAAAAGGGCTCGTTTTGCAACGAACCCAATGGTGGGCGTTAAGGAACTCGAATCCCTGACCACTCGCACGTCAAGCGAGTGCTCTACCAGCTGAGCTAAACGCCCCTATGTATGCGGCATCTGCCGCAAGCCATATATTAGCATAAAGCGGGGGTGCTTGTCAATAGCTTTATCAGCCCTTCCAGCCACCGTCAACGGAAAGCACCTGCCCCGTTATATACTCCGCCCCTTCCGAGGCAAGAAACAGTGCGGCACGGGCGACGTCCTCACCCTTGCCCAGTCGCTCAAGGGGAATGCTGTTAACAATTTCCTCCACGTCGGCAACGGTAAGGTTTGCGTTCATATCGGTGTCTATTACCCCGGGGGATATGCAGTTTACCCGCACACCGGAGAAGCCAACCTCCTTAGCAAGGGCCTTGGTAAGCCCTATTATCGCCGCCTTAGCCGCAGAATAGTCCACCTCGCAGGAGGCACCAACCTCTCCCCATACGGAGGAAAGGTTTATTATAACGCCGCTTTTCCTATCCACCATTTGAGGCAAAAAGGCGCGGGTACAGTTAAGGGTGCCAAACAGATTAACGCCGTACATACGCTCTGCCGCCTCGGGGTCTATATACTGAAACAGCCCAAAAAGGCTTACGCCTGCGTTGTTTATAAGCACGTCCACGGCAATATCCCTTTTGCAAAGCTCATCTTTAAAGGCAAACACCGCCTTGCGGTCGCTTACGTCAAAGGCAAACGCCTCACAGCCAAGCTCGCTGCAAAGCTCGTCTGCCGCAGCCTTGCTTTTTTCGTAGTTTATAAGCACCCTGTAGCCCTCTGCCGCAAAAAGGCGGGCGCAGGCGGCACCTATACCTCGGGTGCCACCGGTTATCAATACGGTCTTCATAGGCTTATATCCGTCAATACGGGCAGCACCATGGGCTTTTTCTTGGTTTTGGAATAAAGCTTTGATGCCACTGCGTCCTTTACTTTGTTTCTTATGGAATTTGCATCTCTGTTACCGTGACCAAAGCACTCAAGCACGGTCTTTTTGGCAAGGGCGCGCACGTCCTCCATAAGGCTTTCCTGCTCACGCAGGTACACAAAGCCCCTGGAGATTATTTCAATATCCGAAAGCAACAGTCTTTCCTGCAGGTCTACCGCAAACACAATAACAAACATTCCGTCCTCGGCAAGGAGCTTTCTCTCTTTTAATACAGAGCTGCCCACGTCCCCTACGCCGTAGCCGTCCACGTATATCTGTCCCCACTGAACGGGGGTGCCGTACTGTGCCTTTTTGCTGCCTATCTCAAGGGGCTTGCCCGTTTCGGGTATAAATATGTTTTCGCTTGCCATGCCCAACTGCTTTGCCAGGTCGGCGTGGCTTTTAAGATGCTTGTATTCCCCGTGTACGGGCATAAAAAAGTCGGGTTTTACCAGGGTGTGTATTATCTTAAGCTCCTCCACGCAGGCGTGGCCGGATACGTGTACGTCCATGGCGTTATCCCTTATCATTTCCACCCCACGCTTTAAAAGCTCGTTAACTATGCGGGATATAAGCTTTTCGTTGCCGGGGATAGGGGAGGAGGAAAGTATAACCAAATCGTCCTTGCCCAGGGCAACAAGGCTGTGCTCACCCAATGCCATGCGGTACAAAGCGCTCATGGGCTCGCCCTGGCTGCCCGTGGTTATAAGGGTAAGCTGTTCGTTTTTATAACGCTTCATGTCGTTAAGCTCAATAAGGGTGCCTTCGGGGATGTCCATATACCCCAAGCGCTCTGCCGCCCGCATAACGTTTACCATGCTTCTGCCGGTAACGGCAACCTTGCGGCCGTATTTTACCGATGCGTTTATTATCTGCTGTATCCTGTGGATGTTAGAGGAAAAGGTGGCAATAACAATGCGCTTTTCGCAGTTGTAAAAAATGCGGTCGAAGGACTCACCCACTATCCTTTCCGACGGGGTGTAGCCCGCCCTCTCCACGTTGGTGGAATCGCACATAAGCAGCTTTACGCCTTTTTTGCCCAGCTCGGCAAAACGGTGCAGATTGATGGGCGCATCGTCAATGGGCGTAAGGTCTATCTTAAAGTCACCCGTATGCACTACCACGCCCTTGGGTGTTTGCAGGGCGATGGCAACCGAATCCGCAATAGAGTGATTAACCCGTATAAACTCTGCCCCAAAGCAGCCAAGCTTAACGGTATCACCCGCCTTAACCTCGTGCAGGCAGGCGGCACCCATAAGGCCGTGCTCTGCCAGCTTGTTTTCCAGTATGCCCAGGGTAAGCCTGGTGCCGTAAACGGGTATATTAAATTGCTTAAGCAAATAGGGTATGGCACCTATGTGGTCCTCATGCCCGTGGGTTATCAAAAGCCCCCGTATCTTTTCTTCGTTTTGTTCAAGATACGAAAAATCGGGGATAACCAAATCTATGCCAAGCATATCATCCTCAGGGAAGGAAACACCGCAGTCAACAATGACCATATCGTCGCCGTATTCAAAAACGGTCATGTTTCTGCCAATGCCGTCAACGCCGCCCAAGGGGATGACTTTTAGCTTCTGACTCTTAATTTTAGCCATAAAACACTATGCGTATTGCGGAAAAGCCCGCCTACGCATTTCAACTCCTTTTATAAAATTTTTAAAATATATAATAAGCCTCAGGGCTTTAAGTACAAAATCAACTAATTTATATTATGTACCATAATTTCCCTTTTGTCAATAGTAAAAGCCCCTGCATACAATTATATTGCGCAGGTAATTTTAAAACTATGCCATAGGTCGGCAAAATGTACTTGACAATTTACAAATAAATGGTATCATAATGATGTATGCCCATAACCGTGGGCAATAGTAAGCATTTGACCGAAAGGTGTTATATATGGAAAAAATAGTTATAAACGGCGGCAAGCCCCTTTACGGTACCATCGAGGTCAGCGGGATGAAAAATTCCTCTCTGCCCATCCTTTTCGGTACCATACTTGTCAGCGGAGACTGCGTTATAGAAAACCTGCCTCCTATTGATGACGTTTTTGCCGCACTTTCAATACTTAAGGCAATGGGTGCCAAGGTGCGTATGCTGGACGCCACCACGGTAGAGATAAATACGGACGGTATCGTATGCGGCAGCGCTCCTTACGAGCAGGCACGTCATATGAGAGGGTCTTATTACATAGCAGGGGCAGAGCTGGGCAGGTTCGGCAGAACTCACGTAGCCCTTCCCGGCGGCTGTGATTTCGGCCAGCGCCCCATAGACCAGCACGTAAAGGGCTTTGAAAAGCTTGGTGCCACCGTCCACGTGGAAAACGGCTATATCAATGCCGAAAGCGAGGGCGCCCTTGAGGGTGCATCGGTTTATATGGACGTGGTTTCCGTAGGTGCAACCATAAATATTATCCTTGCGGCTGTCCTTGCCGACGGCGTTACCACCATTGACAACGCGGCAAGAGAGCCTCATATAGTAGACCTTGCAAACTTCCTTAACGCCTGCGGTGCCGATATTGCAGGCGCAGGTACGGACGTTATCCGTATAAAGGGCGTAAGCTCTCTTAAGGGTGTTACCTACGGCGTTATTCCCGATATGATCGAGGCAGGCACCTTTATGATAGCCGCTGCCGCAACGGGCGGTAAGCTTACGGTTGCCAACGTTATCCCCAAGCATTTAGAGTCGGTAACCGCAAAGCTTTTGGAAATGGGCGCAGTGGTTGAGGAAAACGATACCTCTGTGGTGGTTTCCGCCCCCAACCCCTTAACCTGCGTAAACGTAAAAACTCAGCCGTACCCCGGCTTCCCCACGGATATGAATCCTCAGATGTGCGTGCTTCTCTGTCTGGCAGAGGGGGTCAGCATGCTTAGGGAGGGCGTTTGGGACAACCGTTTCCGCTACGTTAAGGAGCTTATGCGTTTCGGCGCAGACATAACGGTAGAGCCTAAGGTTGCCATAGTAAAGGGCAAAACTCCCTTTAAGGGCGCCGCCGTTAAGGCGGTTGACCTGCGTGCGGGCGCCGCAATGGTTATTGCAGGCCTTGCCGCCGAGGGTACCACGGAAATAAGCGATATTTACCACATCGAGCGCGGCTACGAAAACATCGTGGCAAAGCTTAGGGCAGTGGGTGCAGATATGGAAAAGGTGATAGCGCCGGACGAGGCCGTCACCACGGCGATGTAGTATCTCCCACTCACGGGAAGGATAACGGTAAAGTATATGATGAAAAGTTCGGTTTTAGCAATAGTTTTGACGTTGGTTTTAATTATCAGCGGCTGTACGGAGATTCCTATTGAAAACGGCGGCTCCTCTATGGATGAAAGCTCCGTTGCCGACAGCTCCTCCGCAACGGGGGAAGAGGACGGTTCCTCTGCCCCTCAGCAAAGCACGTCCTCTGAGCAGGAGGAAAGCAACGCCACCCCTCCAAGCTCTTCGGAGCAAAGCGGGGATGACCCCTCCCAAAGCACGGAGGATTCTTCCGTAGGCACCGAGGATAGCAAGGTTATAAAGTTCCTTGCCTGCCCCGATAATATCATCCACCCCTCGGTTTATTACCACGCTTTGCAGACCGCCGCAAAAAACAAGGGTGTAGACCCCGATTACAGCGACCTGCAAAGTGCAGAGTATGATTTTACCCCCATTTACGAAAACATCGCCGCCATGGTTAAGGCGGCGGATATCTCCTACATAAACGTAGAGACCCTTATAGGCGGTAACCAAAACCCCATAAGCGGCTATCCCATGTTTAACTCTCCCGAAACGGCGGGGCAGACCCTTGTAGATATGGGCTTTGATATATTTAACCTTGCCCACAACCATATGCTGGATAGCGGCAACGATAAGTACCTTATCAATTGCGACCGCTTCTTTAACGAGCGCGGCGGCGTTACCCTTGGCTATTACGAGAATAAAGACGACCTTAACAATATAGTTATTTATCAGCAGGATGGCGTAAAAATAGCCTTTTTGGCTTATACGTACTCCACCAACGGTATAAGCCTTTCCTCTTCTGCCTCCACCTATATTCCTTACATCAACAGCCAGCTTATGAAGGACCAGATGGCACTGGCAAGGGAGAGGGCAGACCTCATCTTCGTTTCCATGCACTGGGGCGACGAGGATAGCTATACCCCCAACTACGCCCAGCGCTCTGCGGCGCAGACCTTGGTAGACGAGGGCGCCGACGTTATTATCGGTATGCATCCCCACGTTATACAAGAGTCTAAGTGGGTAACAAGGGCAGACGGCAGCCGTTGCTTCCTTACCTATTCCTTGGGCAACTTGGTAAGCGGTATGTACGGCGGCAAAAACACCCTGGGCAGCTTGCTTTCCCTGGATATAATCAGCAACCCCGGCGAAAAGCCCTACGTGGATAACGTGCAGGTCATTCCCACCGTATGCCACTACGAAAAAGAAACCAGCGTAAACTATCAGATGGATACGGGCTTCAGACAGTTTAAAATATATCTGCTTGAGGATTATACGGAAGAGCTTGCGGCAGCCCACGGTTGCCACAAGAACAAGGGCAAGATAAATGCCTTCGATAACCTGCTGGACGGCAACTTCTCGGTAGCTTCTCTTTACACCAAGGTGTACGAGATCATCCCCAAAGAGTTCCTGCCGGAAAGCTATCAATAAAAAACAATCGAGGCAAAATGAAGCAATGTAATCATGGCAGACGCCAAAAAGTGTCTGCCATGATTCAGACCGCTGACAAAGGCACAGAACAC
>JAZUNS010000184.1:0-15429 GCA_045604285.1 Eubacteriales bacterium | reverse complement strand
TTCCTTCTTCCACATGGGGTCAACCTTGTATCCATCGGGGTCAGCCAAATAACTGTCGTAAGCCATACGGTAAGCGTTTGTGACCGCCGCCGTGTAATAGGCGCTTTTCATTCTTCCTTCGATTTTAAAGCTGTTTATGCCTGCCTCTGCCAGCTCCTTAACGTGCTCTACCATGCAAAGGTCCTTGGAGGAAAAGGCATAGGTGCCGTCCCTTTCTTCCTTTACGGCGGCAAAGGGTATGCCGTCACGCACGTCGGCAAGGACGTACTCCCACCGACAAGGCTGGGCGCACATTCCCCGATTGGCGTCCCTGCCAACTATATAATTGGAAAGCAGGCATCTGCCTGAGTAGGATATGCACATTGCGCCGTGGACGAAGCACTCCAACTCCATATCCTCGGGGATATTTTTTCGTATTTCCTTTATTTCCTTAAGGCTAAGCTCTCTTGCCAACACCACTCGCTTAATGCCCAAACGCTCGTACCAGAACCGGCAGGTACGGCTGTTTACCGTTGAGCATTGGGTGGAAAGGTGCAGCTCTGCCGTGGGGAAATGAGCTTTTACCGTATCAATAACGCCGGGGTCACTTACTATAAACGCATCGGGCAAGCAATCCTCAATGCTTTCCAAAAGCTTATCAAGCTCGGCAAACTCGTCATCACGGGGCATGGTATTAAGGGCGCAGTACACCTTGGCGCCTCGGGCGTGGGCAAAGGCAAGCCCTTCCTTCAGCTCCTCGGGAGTGAAGTTATCTGCAGAAGAACGCATGCCGAAGCGGTTAAGCGCCATATAGACTGCGTCTGCGCCGTAGGTAACGGCAAATTTAAGCTTTTCAAGGTTCCCTGCAGGGGAAAGAATTTCACATTTTTTCATTTATTCGCTCTCCACATAGGTACCGTTGGCGATCTGCTCGTTAACTCGGTCTGCTTTTTTAATGTTTTGGCTGTGACCGTAGGCGGTCTGGGCGTAATATATATTGCCTGCCAGGTCGGAGTTGAAGTAATAGGCGGTGGTTATATCAAACTCGTCCTTTATTTCCTCAGCCATATCGGGATACAAGGCGGCGTCGAAGGCGTCAAGACCGGGGTTGCATACCGCCCCCACGGGAAGACCTTGGTATTTGTAGGTGTTATAGGGGCTTTCCAGACTGATATCCTCGTCGGTAAGAACGGCGTGGCGTTCTTCCAGGATCCCCTCTTCCCTAAACTTGCGCAGACGCTCTATCTCCAGCACGTACTGCACGGTGGCGCAGGACTCAAGCTTATCGAAGGCTTCGGACTCGAAACGATTGTGGAAAACCTGAGAGATATTTTCAAAATCCGAAAAGCTCTTTCCCTCTGCCTGAACGATGGAAGCAAAGGTTACCATCTCGTCAAAGGTAAAGCCAAGCTCCTCACACACGGGCTTATAGGTAGTGTAATACTCGCTCCACACCCTTGCAGAGAAGGTGTTAAGCATTTTATTTATAACGTCTACCTCGTCATAATCCTTATAGAAAATATAGGTATCGGGATACAAATAGCCCTCAAGACGGTATATTCTTCCGTCATTGTAGCCCTGCTGCTCAAGCATCTTTACAAATTCGTGCTTGTAGGGGTAGTGGTTTATGGCGTAGATATAATTCTCTCTTGTGCCTATGCCGTTTTCCGTAAGCAGGTCTATAATCTGGTCTACCGTATAGCCCTCGGGAATAGCTATGGTAACCTCTTCCCTAACGTAGGGCTTGGTGGTAAGGCTTGTTATTATCTGATCGTAGTTCATGCTGGGGTTAAGCTTGAAGCTGCCGGGAAGGTAATTTATATCGTTATCCTCGGGTACGTCGGCACCGAAAAACATGGTGGTGCAAAAATCGCCGAAAATATCAAGGATAGATCCGACTATATCGTCCTCTTCCCCATCCACGTCATTATCGTCAAGCCACTTATACTTAACGTAAAACTTAAACACCTTATCTTCGTCGATAACGCCGTTTTTTTCAAGAAGGGCGGCAACCTCGTTGGTGCTCATCCCCTCGTTAAGGGTAACTTCTATTTCTTCGTCAGCCTTTACAAAGGCGAACATATCGTTTGCCATGGGGATTATGCCCGGCCAGGAATCACCAAAACCGAAGGCGGCAAAAAATGCTAATAGAAATACGCAGACGGTATAAATAAGCGCCTTTATGATGCTTACGGTAAGGCTGCCGTGGCTACGCTTTTCTCTGTTGCGGCGCTTGGCACGGCGATAAGCCGCCCTTGCCTTAGCCTTTTTATGAGTTTTTTCCTGCTCCGTCTCGGTACCGGAAAAATGCACCTCACCGAAAAACTCGCTTTGTTCTTCCTCGCGACCGTCCACGCTATTGCCCTTATCGTCGGTAAAATGGCCGCCATCGGGCGTACTGCGGGACATATCACCCGCACCGTCTTCCGCTGTGTAGTGGGGAGCCTCGCTTTTGCTTACGATGCTCTCATCCACGGCGGGAACGTCGGTTTGTATGTTGGAAACACGGGTGGGCTCCTGCCCGATAGGGGGAGCCTGCACTGCAGCTTCTTCCGTAGCGTTTTGCTCCGCTTCGGTTACGTTTTCGGAATTTTCGCCGTTTATATAATTTTTTGTTTCGTTGCTGTAGCGGGATATTAAATCGAGAAGCTCATCCGATCTTTGTTCCGGATTTTTGTTTTCTGTCAATTTAATGGACCTCCAAATCAATGCCACCTACATCAGTGCATTTATTGCGATAAAAGTGGCTATAGGCACGACTATGGCCGGAGTTATATATATGTACAAATGGTTTGTGCTTTTTTCCGGCAAAGGTTCTTCTTTATAAAGCTCGCTGTAGTTAGTATAAATAAGCTCAAGCCTGGAGAGCATTATTACGGCAAAAACAAGAAGCAGTATAACCAGCACAAACCCTACGAAAAGGGGGCCTGTATTAAATACGGTTGTACCGATAAAGGAAGCGTTGCCGTAAAGGGAATAAGTGTTAAACAGCATATGGATTGCCATTGCGGGATAAACCGAACGAGTCACAGCGGTTACTGCCCCAAGCAAAAAGCCTGCAAACAGGTAGATAACAAAGCCCTCGGTAGTAAAATGCACCATGGTAAAATACAAGGCGCTTATTAAAATGCTGTTTATGCTGCCGTACTTTTTATACTCGCAAAGGACTATTCCTCTAAAAAACAGCTCCTCACAAACGGCGGGCACAAGGGCATACGCCAAAAACAGCCCCACCCTGTTATCCTCCGCCAAAAACAGCATATCCATATAGCCCTTATCGTTGCCGATTTCGGTACCGTGGTTAAAAAATATAAGCCTTATAAACAAGTTGCCGAAGAACAAAACCCCAAGGGCACCCACCGAAAACAGAACGGCGTTTGCGCTTATCTTACCCGATACAACGGGATAGTTAAGCTTGCCGCCCCGCAAGCCGTAATATATAAAGGATGGAACGGCAAAAACTATTATTTGTATAATTATTATTACCAAAAACACGCTGTCGGTTCCTACTGTTTCGGCGCTTACAAATTTTCCGCTTAGCGAAAGCAGAAGATAAATAAGGGCGGTAAGCAACGGAACGCTTACGGGTGTTGCTTTTAATATCTTTAGCATTTGCCTTCCTCATTCAGCCCATACGGGCAATACCTAAGCTTTTCTTATTTGCTCTGATATTTTTTGGGCGCTTTCTGCACCAAACAGCATCTCGGCAATTTTAAGGCCGAACTCTAAGGATACACCCATGCCCTGGGCGGTGATGAAAATATCATCCACCTCTACCTTTTCGCCGGTAACGTTTGCCTCGGGCATATGCTCCTCAAAGCCGGGATAGCAGGCAATATTCCTGCCGACAAGCAAGCCCATTTTGCCCAAAACGAAGGGCGCCGCGCATATTGCCGCCACGTATATACCTCTGTCTGCGGCTTTCTTGACAAGCTCTTTAACCAAATAAGAATCGGAAAGAGTCTGGGCACCGGGCATTCCGCCGGGAAGAATAAGGGCGTCCATGTCATCCCCATCAACTTCTGAAATAAAGCAATTTGCCGTAAGCTTAATGCCGTGGGTGCTTTCTACCTGAATACTGTCCTCCACGGAAACAAGCACTACCTCTGCCCCTGCTCTGGTAAGAATATCTGCAGGTACGATAGCCTCGCTTTCTTCAAAGCCGTTGGCAAGTAACATTATAACTTTCATAAAATATCCTCTTGTTTAAAAATTTATTTACCGTTGATTATATCCATCGCTATGGATGCAACTTGATTTTTTATATCCTCTATACTTCTAAGCACGCCGTCCTTTACGCAATCCACCCTGTGCCAGCCGCATTTTTCCGAGGCGAACAACGCCGCATCGTAGCTTGCCGCAAGAAAAGCACTGTTTTTTTCGTGGATATCCTTAGTGACGCCGGTGCTGTCACAGCGCTTTTGAACAAGGCTTTCGGAAACGGCAGGGGGCAAGCACAGGTATATTACGCCGTTGGGCTTGGGCAAACCCAAAAGTCCGTACTCATAGCCCGTTAGCCACTCCATAAAAGCCGCCCTTTCTTCTTTAGGCAGCTTAGCCATTTGATGTACAAGGTTAGCGCTTGTGTATCTGTTGGCGATGATAACGGTTCCGTCCTCGTAGTCCTTTTTCCAATCCAGCATATAGTAGCTGTATCTATCCATTGCGAAAAACGAGGATGCTGCGTAGGCGTTTACAGCCATAGGGTCATCGCCAAAGTCGCCCCTAAGATACATTTCCACCAAGGCGCAGCCTTCGGTTTTATAATTGGGAAAGGATATGCATCTATGCTTTATGCCCTGCTTTTCAAAATAACGGCAAAGCTCTTTGCTTTGGGTTTCCTTACCGGAGCCGTCAAGACCGTCTATAGCAATAAGTATGCCTTTTTTCAACTTTATCATCCCTTCGGATTTACATTTTTTCAAAGGTAGCGCGCATTTCCGCAGCTTTGCCGCAGCTCATCTTCCCTTCGGGGCAAGGGCCTGCCACGCAGGGGGGACCTGCCTTACGGAAAAGCGTGGGGGCTATTTGCTTAACCAGACGCAGCATTTCAGTTGCCAGCTCTCTTATTTCCCACTGGGCTCTGCTGCAGCAACGCAAATGGAAGAAATTGTACAAAGAGCGAACGTTCATGGTCATAACTATCTTGGTATCGCAAGCATTGGGCAATACGCTGCGGGCATCCTCAAAGGCAAGCTTTTCTGCAGCTTTCTCTGCAGCGGCGGGCTCCATACCTTCCGCCGTAAGGCGTGCTGTGTGCTGTTCCTTTAAGATTGACGCAAGCTTTATGTAATGGGCCCTATCCTCCTCCATCGCTTTCAAAAACTCTTCCTTAGCCTGAGGAATAGCCTCGATTGCAGGAGGAACGATGTAGGTAAAGCGTTCCTTATTAACGTAGCGCTGGCTTTGCACGCTGAAGGAGGCGATGCGGTGGCGGGTTATCTGTGCAAGTACCGCCCTTGAAACGCCCTCTATGGCGAAGGTGAAGCTTGCGTGCTCAAAGGGACTTTCATGCCCCATGGAAACCAGCATATTTATAAATTTTTCGGTTTTTTCAGGGGTTAACCCTTCCATTATACCGTCAATACCCGTTTCGGAATAACAAAGCTTTGCCGCAGAAGCGATAAGCTTATCACAGTCGGGGGTATGGGAAATTATTTCTACCTTCATATATCAGTTTTCTCCATTCATGCTTTCTTTATGTGCATTATACCAATTGGTAGCACATTCGCCGTTAACGTCTGCTTCCTCGATACCCGTGCAATATTTAAATGCGGTATCTGCAATGGAAAAAACGGTTTCGGGCAGGGAAAGCTTTTTTATGCCTACACAGCCGAAAAAGCTGTATTCTTCCACGGTTTCGGTACCCATGGGTACTGTAAACTCTTTTAACAAGGCACAGCCGAAAAAGCAATAGGCAGGTATCTCTTTAACGTCACCCTTAAAGGTAAAGGTGCTAAGGTTGCTGCAATTGAAAAACGAGCCTTGGGACAGCTTGCAGCCCGCAGGCATCACCACAGCATTTATGCCGTTGCATTTTTTAAATGCATAAGCGCCCACGTTTTTTGTGCCGTTTGGGATTTTGTATTCCTCCGCCTCGTAGGCTTGGGGACATTTTATAAGGCAGGCGCCGTCCTCGTCAAACAGCACACCGTCTACGGAATCGTAAAAAGCGTTAACGGGATCTACCGCTATTTCTGCCAAGGCGGGACAATCGTCAAAGCAATCGGTGCCGATAAGGGCAACGCTGCTGCTTATATTCACTTTTTTAAGGCTGGGACAGTTGCTGAAGGCGCCGTCGTCTATGTTAACAACGCCGTTGCCAACGGTTATTTCTACGACAAAATCGTTACCGCTGAAAGCCTTTTTATTGATAACCGTAACGGTGTGGTCATCCAGGGTTTCCGGCACGGTTATTTCGGCGTCGTTACCGTAGTAAGCGTAAAGGTGCGCCACGTTTTCCATAAGCAGATATCCAAAATCCCCGCACACCGTAATGGCATCATCCTTAGGGACAGAGCTTTCCGTTTCCGCAGAGCTTTCACTATCGTCAAGGCTTTCTTCAACGCTTTGGTTGGCGCTTTGCTCAAGGCTTTCGCTTTCCGTTGTTTCCTCTTGGGAAGCATCTGTTAAAGAGTTGCCGCTTGCAATATTATCGCCGCCGCAGGAGCATACAGAAAGCGTCAAAAGCAAAAGCAGAGATAAAAGTAATTTTTTGCTCATCAGTATGTTTCCGTTAGTTTAAATCAAGATTTTTGCTGCCGACGCCGCTGTCAATAAGCCATTTATAGGCATAGCTGTCAAGCTTTACGGCAAACACAAGGTCGTTGCAGTTATCGAAGGCATCGTTGCCGATGCTTGTAATTTTATCGCTTAAGGCAAGCTTTTCCAACCGTTCACACCCATAAAATGCGCTTGCGCCTATGGTTGTAACGGCGTTGTTGTCAAAACTTACACCGGTAAGGTACGTACAGCCGAAAAAGCATCCGTCGGGGATGGCAGTTATTTGCTTGGGCAGGTCTGCAGTTTTCATGCTCCAGCAATGGGCAAAGGCGTACTCACCAACGGAGGTAACTGTTTTAGGCAGGGCTATTTCTTTAAGGGAGGTGCAGTAGGAAAAAGCATAGTTGCCCAAAGTAGCCAAGCCGCTGTTTTCGGCAAAGGTGACGGATTTAAGATTGGTGCAGCCGTTAAACGCATCATCACCTATAGCGGTAACGCCGGCAGGAACGGTAATTTTTGACAGATACGCACAGCCCAAAAAAGTTTTTTCGTCTATTTCCTTTAAGCTATCGGAAAGCTCCAGGGTAATAAGGCTTTCGCAATAGGCAAACGCCTGATTGCCGATAACTGTGACGGTGTTGGGCATTTTGTTGGCGTTTGCGCCGAAATTAAGCACACGAAGAGAAGCGCAACCGTAAAAACAGCGGGTGGGAATAACCTCCACCTTGTCGGAAATGTTAAGTGAATACAGCTCAGAGCAGTTGGCAAATGCGCTGTTACCCAGCGTATCTACGCCGCCAAAGCCTTCATCACCTTCAAAGCTAAGCTTTTCAAGGCGTTTACAGCCGTAAAACGCATAGGTGGCAACGGTTTGGATATTGCCCTTGATTGTAATTGATTTTAGTCTGTTACATTCATAAAACGCTCTGTCGGGAACGATGGTATCCACGTAAACCGTAAGGTTTGTAAGGCTTTGGGGCATGGCGCTGTAATTTTCGGCATAAGTGGCGGCGCCAAACACGTAGCCTGCGTACAAAGCGTCGGTACCGTTGCCAAGGTAAGGCAAGGTAAGATTTTTAATGCTTGTGCAACCTTCGAAAAGCTCTGTGCCCATTGCCGTTACGGTTTTGGGAAGAACTATACTTTCCACGGCGGAACAGCCGCTAAACGCCTTGTTACCGATGGTTTCCGCTTGAGTAAGCTCAATGCTTAAAAGCTCGGTACATCCGCTGAAAGCCTCGTCTGCTACGACGGTACCGCCTGCACAAACGTTTTTTAAGCTTGCAGGAACCTTGCCGCCGAACACGTAAGCAAAGCCGCCTGCACCGTCGGAGCCGCCCACAAAGGGAAGCACTATGCTACCTAGCAGATTGCAGCCGGAAAAAGCAGCGTTTTCTATTGCAACAACGGTATCGGGAACTATTATTTCGGTAATAGCAGCCACGGTGCCGTCGCCGCTTTCATCAGCGGTGCCGTTTACAAAAGCGTTTTTATATACAGCCAAAACGGGCGTGCCGTTAACGTATGCGGGGATTTTTACAATGCTTGCAGCACCCAGGTATGCTTTTACCGCAAGCCCTGCCCCTACCTCCGTGTCGTTATACGCCACAAACTCGAAATCCGACCCAGGGGAATCGGGCACTATTACAGAGCTTTCAGTATCGTCACCGCTTTGCTCTTCTTTTTGGGGGCGGCTTACGGGGGACTGACTTTCGGCGCCTATGAGCGACTCTATCATAGCGTCGATATCAAGGCAGGCAGTAAGGCTTAAGGTAAGCGCCAACAGTACCGCAACGATCGCCATGGGTTTTAGTATTTTTTTTGTATGTTTTACAAAAAACATTTACGGTCTTTCCTTTCATCAAGGCACAACCCTTAGGTTGCCAAGGGGGAATTTGAATTTTAGCTAAGCTACCCCCATTTGAAAATCCTATCTCAATCTGTATTATCTCACAAATCCCCTCGTTTGTCAATCTATATGGCACAATTTACACCGACAAATTAAGCGTACTTCACCGTTTTTGCATAAAAAAACGCCCACAAAACGCAGCATGTGCGTTTTATGGGCGTATTGCGTTTGATTACTGATCGGCTACAAGCTGTTAGATCATCTCTTCCTCATCGTCGTCCACGTCATCGGGAATACCGTCGTTATCAAGATCGTCGTCACCGATAACCTCGCTAACACGCATACGGCGTTCCTTTTTAACCAATTCAACCTGGTTATGTATGATCTCTTTGGTATTAAAGCTTGCTTTGATATTTTTAAGCTCTAAAATCGGGCAGGAGGCATCGGAGCTTTTAATTGTAACGGTACCCATACCGAATATCTTTTGCCAAAGGTTGCGCTTAAGGCTTATATCAAGAACACGGTACAGAACAACCTCTTCATATTTGGTGGTGAAAAAGCCGGTTTCCACAAAAAGCCTATCCTTACCCAGCTTATATCTGGTAAAGCTTATGGGCATACCCATAAAGCGTTTTCTGTCTTTCCACAAATATTCAATATTAACTTTCTTTGCCATAATACGTCCCTCCAAAAATAGTTAAAAAGGTGTTGCCGTTACAGCAACACCTTTTATTGCGGATTTTAATATCTGTCGGTATTTGTCTTGCGACTGCTGTTAAGCATGGAGATAATATCATCTATATTGTCGCTCTCTTCAACTGCGCCGGTTTCTGCCTGCTCTGCTACGGGCATGGGCTTGCTGCGGTAATCGTTTCTCTTATCGCTGTCAAAACCGGTAGCAACAAGGGTAACAACCATTTCATCCTCAAGATTGGGATCAAATGCAGCACCGAAGATGATGTTTGCATCGGGATGTGCCTCGTTAGTTATCATTGCAACTGCATCGTTAACTTCGTCAAGAGCGATATCAAGAGAAGCGGTGATGTTAACAACGATACCTCTTGCGCCGCTGATGTTGGTTTCGAGAAGAGGACTGCTCATAGCCATCTTAGCTGCCTGCTCTGCCTTTTCCTTACCCTTAGCCTGGCCAACGCCCATGTGTGCAAGGCCTGCATCGGTCATTACGGTGCTAACGTCAGCGAAGTCAAGGTTGATAAGACCATCCATAGTGATAAGGTCAGATATGCTCTGTACGCCCTTGCGGAGAACTTCGTCTGCTTCCTGGAAAGCGTTGAGGAAGGTTATCTTCTTATCGGTAAGGAGCTTAAGACGTTCGTTAGGGATAACGATGAGAGAGTCTACGTGTTCCTTAAGCTTTTCAATACCTGCTTCTGCCTGTGCCATACGCTTTGCGCCTCCGAAAGCGACGGGCTTGGTAACAACTGCAACGGTAAGTATGCCAAGCTGCTTTGCAGCCTTAGCAACAACGGGTGCCGCACCGGTACCGGTACCGCCGCCCATACCTGCGGTTACAAATACCATATCTGCATCTTTTATAGCGTCGGTAATCTTTTCGATAGTTTCTTCTGCAGCCTTTTCGCCAAGGTCGGGATTAGCGCCTGCGCCTCTGCCCTTGGTAAGTCTTTCACCAATGGTGATGATGTTGGGGGTCTGAGATCTTTCAAGTGCTGCCAAGTCGGTATTAAGATTTATAAATTCTATATCCTTGCATCCAACGCTGATCATACGGTTTACAGCGTTACCGCCGCCACCGCCGACACCTATAACCTTTATTTTTACAACGGGAGTGCCCAAATCCATGCTCATTTTTATTCCTCCAAAGCCAAATTATAAATATACTAATTTTATTCCATTACAATATAACACGTATTTTTTAAAATTTCAAGAGTTTTTTTCGTTTTTTATCTATAGTTTTTTAATTTTTTGCCGTTTTAAGCCTTATTCGGGGGTGTAAATGCCCTTATTTATCTCCGAAACGTCAATTTTTCCCTTTTCGGTATCGCCCTCGATTGTATGAAGCTTGTCCGCAATGCCCTTGGCAAAGGCAAGCTTTGTATCAAATTCCTCGGCGTCGCCCATGTACACGTCGTAACAGTCGTCTATGCCCAGATATATGCCGAAGCGGTTGTTGGCGTTTATGTACTTTACCCTTTCGGTAAGCTCTGCTTCCTTTATTTCGGTATACACGTCGGCAACTACGTCACCGGTGCGCTTATCCACAAACGCAAGCTTTTCGCCCACTATGCAGCGCTTTACGGTTTCAGGATCCATTTGAAGCTTCATAAGTCCCGCAAGCTTGTCCGGCGTATCGGTATATTCAAGTATGTGCATATCGTCCGTAAGCAAATACTGCTCGTCATTAATCTCTACGTACATGCAGGGCTCTTTTTCCACCACGTGTACTATGACCGTTGACGGCAGGTCGCGCTCTATCACCACGCTGTTTATATAAGGCAAGCCCGTTACAAGCTTGGTTTGTGCGTCCTCTGCGTTAAAGGAATATAGGTTGTCGCCCTTTTCTATGCCCAGCGCCGCAATTATCTCTTCCTCGGTGTATCTTGAGGTTCCCTCAATGCTTACGGTTTCTATTTTAAACAGCACAAAAAAGCACACGGCAGTAAAAACAAGCACAAGCACCGAAAAGAGTGCTATATAAAACACTCTGCGGCGCATACGCTTGCTTTGCTGTTTTTGCTTTATCTCGTCTAAATCCAACGCCCTGCGCTTATAGCGGCTTGCATTTTCGGACTGCATCTTGCCCATTATCTCCTTGAATTTATTGCTTACCTGCCAGCTTTTCTGCCATATCTGCTATTTCATCTGCGGCACCTGCTTTAGCAAGGGTAAGTGCCGCCGCTGACATTTGTTTTCTTTTTTCACCGTCTTCTACCAAAGCTTTTACCGCAGAAACAAACGCCTTTGCATCGGTTTTTGATTCCTCAAGCAACAACGCGGCGCCTGCATCTGCAAGAACAACTGCGTTTTTGTATTGGTGATTATCGGTAACGTTTGGTGAGGGGATAAGCACCGAGGCCTTGCCCAGACAGCAGTTTTCGGCAATGGTTATTGCCCCTGCCCTGCATATTACAAGGTCTGCCGCCGCAAGCTGACGGTGCATATCGTATATGTACTCGGTTATTTCTATGTTTTCCGCCTTATCTATACCACGCTTTGCGGCTATTGCGCCGTACTTGGCGTTGCCGTTTTTGCCCGTGGCGTGGATAGCACGAATAGCACCGTTGCCTTTAACGCAGGAATCCAAAAACTCCATCACGTATTCGTTAACCTTTTCTGCGCCAAGGCTTCCGCCAAAGGACAGCACGTACACCTCTTTGCCAAGCCCAAGCTCTTTTCGGGCAGCGGTGCGGTCTGCGTTTAAAACCTCGGGCTTTAGTGGGTTGCCCGTAAGTATAAGCTTTTGCCTGACGCTTTCGTCAAAGAAACGGCGGCTTTCCTCAAAGCTTATGCAAACCTTGCTTGCATATTTTGAAAGACGACGTGTGGTTACGCCGGGATAAGCGTTTTGCTCGTGTATTAAAGTGGGGATGCCGAGGGATGCCGCCGCCTTAACGGCTGCCCAGCTTGCATAGCCGCCGGTACCAACCACTACCTGGGGCTTAAACCGCTTAATTATCTTTTTAGCGGCTCTGACAGAGGTAACCGCTTTAATTGCGGCATCAACGTTTGCAAGGGAAAGCTTGCGCTTAAAGCCCCTTACCTTAACGAATTCTATGTCATAGCCGGATTTTGGCACCAGGGTAGCCTCCATGCCGCCCTCTGCCCCTACGAACAGGCATTGAAAATCCTTATGGCGTGCTTTTAGCGTATTGGCTATGGCAATAGCGGGGTTTATGTGTCCGCCCGTACCGCCGCAAGAGAACAATACCTTCATTAAACTTTACCCCTTTTCCAAATAGGAATATCTTGAAACCGCAAGAACAACGCCCATTTCAGCCATCCAGATCATCAGCGAGGTGCCGCCGTAGCTGAAGAAGGGCAAGCCTATGCCCGTGCTGGGCAAGGTGTTAGTTACCACCGCTATATTAAGAAGCACGTGTGCCGCAAGGGAACAAACTATGCCCATAACCAAAAGCGATGCGTACATATTGGGCGCATTTTTTGCTATAACAAAGCCGCGCCATACAAGCAAAGCGAACAAAACTATTACCACTATTGCCCCGAAATATCCCAGCTCTTCACACAGAATAGCAAAGATATAGTCGTTGTGGGGCTCCGGCAAAAATCCGTGCTTTTGGTTGCTTTGCCCCAGGCCTAAGCCCCAAAAGCCACCTGCAGAGATGGCATACAGCGACTGCACCGGCTGCCAGCCGGAGCCGCTTAGGTCGGAGAAGGGGTCCAGCCACACCTGAACACGCTTTATAGAGTGAGCCATGTTTTGCAAAACTATATACAAACCGCCTGCACCCAAGCCTGCGGTGCCGAAAAGCAACCACTTATTTGTGCCGCCCATCCACATAAGTGCGAAAACTATTATACAAAGTATTATGGTACAGGACAAATGAGATTGCAATATCGTTGTAGCAGCAGACATACCCAAAAGCAACACGAAGGGCAGGGTGCCGTGGCGGAAGGAGCGCATTTTGTCGGCGTTATCGCTGATATGTCTTGCACACATAAGTATAAGTGCAAACTTAAGAATTTCGGAGGGCTGAAAGTCGATACCGATATTAAGCCAGCGGCGGGCGCCGTTACGCTCCAAGCCGATGCCCGGGACGGCGGTAGCGGCGTTTATAACCAAGGCAAATATAAACAGTGCAAGGGAAATATGCTTAAGTCGGCGGTAATCCGCCAACACGGTGGCTATTGCCATACAAACTACGCCCATTGCCACAAAAGCCAGCTGACGGCGGGCGAAATAGAAGCTATCGTTAAACTTGCTTTCGGCACTGGGATAGCTTGCGCTGAAAACCATAACCGAGCCTATGCACACAAGGATGATAAGTATGATAAGAAAAGGTCGGTCAACCTCACCCACTATACGGGTAAGCTTAAGGGTACGCTCTGCCCCTTTGCGTCCGGTTGCGCTGTGGGATGTGCGTGTAACCCCGCTTTTTGCTTTTCCCTCTGAGGCGGCAGAAATGCTTTTACCCGTTGAAGCTTTTTTGGATACTCTTCTTTGTTCCACGTTTTTTGCACTCCTTTCGCCGTACACGGTTAGTTAAGATATAAAACAAGAATCAGATACGCTGCAACGCAACATACCAGCGTTACTGCAGAAAATACGCCTACTATTTTCCACTCGGACCAGCCGCACATTTCAAAATGATGGTGAATTGGTGCCATTTTGAATATGCGTTTTTTTGTTCTTTTATAGTAGAAGACCTGAAGCATTACGGAAATGCCCTCTATAAAGTATATCAAGCCGATAATGAAAATTAACAGGGATGCGTTTGTCCAAAACGCCATTAAAACGGCGGCACTGCCCAGGAAAAGAGAGCCCGTATCGCCCATAAATATCTTTGCGGGATAGTAGTTGAATGCCAAAAAGGCTATTATGCCGCCAAGAACTGCCGCTGTATAAACGCTCATTTGCGGTTTATCAAGGAACACGGCAAAGGTGAAGAACATGGTCATTATTATGCAGGATATACTGCCCGCAAGACCGTCTATACCGTCGGTAAGGTTGGCGCAGTTGATAAAATACACCATTACCAGCACGGCAATTACGTAATAGAAAACTCCAAGCTCTACCTGCCCCCTTACAAAGGGAAGGTTTACGCTGGTATCAATATATCCGAAATAGTTATTAAGAAGGAGATACGCAAGGGACGTTACTATAAGGAACACCATTTTTTGGGATGCTGAAAGCCCCTTGTTTTGCTTTTTAAACAGCTTTACGTAGTCGTCTATAAACCCTACGGCGCCCGTCATAACGGAAAGCAGCAGATTTATGTGCAGGCGGTAATCCCTTACCACCTCACCGTGAACGTTTTTGCAAAAGGGTGGGTCTATAAGGGTATTAAAGCAGCAGATAACCACCGCTATCAGCATACCGCCAATGAAAAACAGACCACCCATGGTGGGGGTACCTTCCTTGCACTTGTGCCAGTTGGGGCCTATCTCTAAAATCTTTTGCCCAAGCTTTACCTTGCGCAAAACGGGAATAAATATTTTATACAGTACAACGCTTGATACAAAGGCTATGGCAAATGCTGCAAGAGCAGTCAATATATGCTTTGTATATTCCGTCATAGATTGCTTTTCTCCATTACTTTTTTTATATTTGTTCGGTTGCTTGCCTTAAAAAGAACCGTGTCGCCCGGCTTTATCACGCTGTTAAGCAGGTCTGCCGCAGCACAGTATTCATCGGAGCCGTAGGTGTATATGCAGGATTGTGCCATGCCGCCCTCCCGAGCGCTTTGGGCATAATAGTCTGCATCGGTTCCTACGCAGATAAGCACGTCTGCGCTTTGTGGCACCTTGGCGCCCACCTGTCTGTGAAGCTTAGAGGCGTACTCGCCCAGCTCCAGCATATCGCCCAGAACGGCAATACGTTTTCCGCCGCTTGTTTTAAGCACGCTTAACGCCGCTGCCATTGATTCCGGCGAGGCGTTGTAGCAATCGGCAATTACCTTTATGCCGTTGGTATAGCGCACGTTTTGACGGTTGCCCTCGGTAACGAAGGCGGAAAGCGCCTTGCTGCAGGCTTCGGCGTCTGCACCCATGCGGCAAGCCGCAACGAAGGTTAACAAAGCGTTGCTTACGTTATGGATTCCCTGGGCAGGTATATAAATATCGGTTTTTTCGCCGCCGTAGTTGACGGTAAAGCTCATGCCGCCGTTTTTTTCTTCGATGCAATCGGGATACGCCTGGGCCCCTTTATCGGGGACTGAGCA
>JAZUNS010000183.1:0-2486 GCA_045604285.1 Eubacteriales bacterium | reverse complement strand
TGACAAACCCTGTCATCAGCTTGGCAGAGTGCTGAGAAAGAGTGCAGACGAAACGAACCGAGGCGAAAACTGTACAAAAGTACTGTGAGCCGAGGTTCGTTTTGAACGAAAAATACGATAAATTGCAGAAAAGTCGGGAAGCTTTCCCGACTTTTCAACTTTTTTTGTAATTGATTTTTTATATTTTTCGTGTTCTGTGCCTTTGTCAGCGGTCTGAAGGACAACTTTTATAAAGCTGTCCTTCTTTAAAGATAAGTGTTTAGTCTTTTTTAGATTTCTTGCAAATTTTGTAGATTGCAACGATAAGAATGGTAATAACCGCACCTGCAACTATACCTGCAATAATGCAGTTTCTTCTTTTGCGTGCTTTTTCAGAGGCGCATATATCAAACTCGTCATCGTCTGCCTCGTCCCAAAGTCTGTCAAGATCCTCATCTGTAGCATCGTCCAACGAAAGCTTCATGCATTCGTCATCACAATCACAAGGTTCATCCATCAAAAAGTCCTTATTTTCGTTCATTTATACACACCCCTTTCTATTAGTATATTAATTATATACTAAAACAAGCTGTTTGTCAAGCATTTGTTTTAATAAGGCATTTATTCGTTGTTCGTGCTTTGCTCAAGGCTAAGCTCGTTTATTTCGATTTTGCCGTTGCTTTCAATGCAAAGCACTTTGTAAATGCCGATAGAAGTATCCGCACGCCCGCTGTTGCGGTATCCCGTAACGTTGTAGTGAATCTCGCATGAAAACGCATTGTCTGCATATACAACGTAGTTTTCCGTGTGGATATCGTTGTACTTCAAGCTGTGGGTCATCTGCCACATCATGCCGCTGTAGGAATCCTTTATAAGCTTGTACGCTTGTGATCCCTTTTTTATAAAGCCAAGCACTTGGGTCATGTTGCCGTTTATAAACTCAGAGCCTTCCATTGTATACTTTGCCATTGCAACGGCAAAATCCTTTGCAATCGGGTCAAAGCTTTCGCTTATGTCGGCGTTGCCCTCGGGGTAACAAACAAATTCCGTATCGGATACTTTATGCACTTTATATAAGGTACCGTCTTCGCCGCAAACAGTTATTTCCGGCGTATACATCAGGGCGTTAAGGCTGTAAACCGTAACGGTTTTGGGTGAAACAAGCAGCTGCTTGTATTCTTCAACTTCTCCGTACACCTCGCCCTTTTGGCTTATATAATCCTCACCAAGAGCTATTCCGTTGACAGTAGCCTTTGCACCTGCGGGAACGGAAAGACTATAATCCTTAAACTGAAGGGGTAGGGAAAAGACGTGGTTTTCACCGTCCTCCGTGCATTGCAGCTCGGTACCGCCGTACAACGCCTTTAAATCGGGTTTTCCGTAAAGCCCGTTAACGTTGTAAACAGTCACCGTCGGCACGTTTTCCAGCTTTGCTTCCAATGGACTGATGCCGGGATAAACGGCATTGCTTTCTTTGATGTAGTCGGTAGAAAGCCTTTCGCCGTCAAGATACAGCTCAGCACCTGAGGGGACCGTAACGGTACAGCTAAGCTTTTTGCCTTGGTCTATATCGTAAACGTAATCGGCAGCGGTGCTATCGGTTAAAGTAAGAGCTTCTCCGTTATATACGGCTTTAATGTCGTAATCACCCCAAGGCTCTTTAAAGCTGAAATATATAAACTTAGGCTCACCGTTTCCCGGTGCGTTAAAGGGGCATACGCTTTCTTCCGCGCTCTCCGTGTCGGCTAATACCCCGTTAATCTCCAAAGCGGAATCCTTCGGCATTAAAACGCCTACGTTTTTGTTCAGCTCGCTTAGCTTTTTGTCTCCGTCCTTAATGGAATCATAGCCCCACCTTGCAAAGCCAAAAAGCCCCTCTCGGTCTTTCTTAAGCACAAGCTTGCACAGCTCCACGTCTCCGTTTCTTACGTTAAAAACCTCGGTGTTTTCGTCGCATTCAGCAGCCTTGCGCAGGCAAACCAGCTTTTTACCCTCAATAAGCTTGCCGTATGCCGTTTCCAAAACGCTGTCCTTTTCTTCGTAATTGCTGAAGAAAAGTGCAGTGTTCAGATATTCCATCCAACCGTTTTTATCTATGCTTGCTATAACCTCTGCCGCAGTTGCGTCAGAATCGCTCTTTTGGAAAGAATCAAGCAACGCCCACAGAAGGGATAATGCCACAACAGCCAGCAGCGCCAATGCGGCTGAATAGATAATAACGCCCTTTTTAAAGGCGGAAGGTTTTGCTTTATCCTTGCTCACGCTTTACCCCTCCTTCTTCTTGATAAGGATAGCGTTGGGTAGTCCTCGCTGACCTATCATAGAGGCGCATTCATTAATACGCTCGCCGTCATAGTGCATCCTCGTTGAAGAGCCGCCGTCAAGATTTGCGGCGTTTACGGCACCATACGACATCATTATGTCAACCAAATCGTCGTAGGTGGCGCCAAGGCTGTGTGTTTGTCTTCCATCCACAACCAAAAGCAAAATTGCACCGTCTGCACGCT
>JAZUNS010000182.1:0-21751 GCA_045604285.1 Eubacteriales bacterium | reverse complement strand
TGGCTACGATCCGACTTGCAGTTAGCATCGTAAAAGAACAGCCCGGTATGATAGCCATGTGGGTGATCGGCGGTTTCTTGATCTTCCTCGCTATTAAGTTTGATATGGAGCCTACCCTGCTTCTTCCCATGGGCTTTGGCGCCATTATGATGAACCTGCCCGCCCCCGGTGGCGACATGGGCGGCGTTGCAGAAACGCTTGAAGTTCTTTACAAAGCAGGTATCGCTAACGAGCTGTTCCCCTTATTGCTCTTCATCGGTATCGGTGCAATGATAGACTTCGGTCCCCTGCTTTCCAACCCTAAAATGCTTCTTTTCGGTGCGGCTGCACAGTTTGGTATATTCTTTACCTATGCCGTTGCTTCCCTTTTCTTCAACATCGAAGACGCTGCATCCATCGGTATTATCGGCGCGGCTGACGGCCCTACCGCTATAGCCGTTGCAAACGCTTTGGATTCCAGCTACGTAGGTGCTATCACCGTTGCGGCTTACTCCTACATGGCGTTGGTTCCCATTATTCAGCCCCCCGTTATTAAGCTTATCACCACTAAGAAGGAACGTCGTATAAGAATGGAATATAAGCCTGCTGCTGTTTCCAAGACCACACGTATCCTCTTCCCCATCATTATAACCATACTTGCAGGTCTTTTTGCACCCGCATCCGCCGTATTGGTTGGCTTCCTTATGTTCGGTAACCTTATCAGAGAGTGCGGCGTTCTTGATAACCTTTCCGCTACCGCACAGAAAGAGCTTGCTAACATCATTACCCTCTTCTTGGGTATATCCATTGCCTTTAAGATGAGCGGTGAGGACTTCCTTAAGCCCGCAACCCTGCTTATTATGGGTCTTGGCTTGTTTGCATTTGTATTTGACACAGTTGGCGGCGTTGTTCTTGCAAAAATTCTTAACCTGTTTACCAAGAAAAAGATCAACCCCATGGTTGGTGCCGCAGGTATATCCGCTTTCCCCATGTCTTCCAGAGTTATACATAAGATGGGTCTTAAAGAAGATCCCCAAAACTTCCTGCTTATGCACTCTGCAGCAGCAAACGTTTCCGGTCAGATCGCTTCCGTTATTGCGGGCGGTTTGATTCTCGGCTTAGTACAAGGATGAGGTGAATGATTATGAAAAAGTTACTTATAGTTTTATTCTCTATTATTCTTGTAGTTTCCTGCAGCTCCGTAGTGGCGTTTGCTGAACCTTCTATTGAAAACTCCGAAGTAAGCGAAAGCACTGAAGCAAGCGAAAGCACTGAAGCAAGCGAAAGCTCTGAAGTAAGCGAAAGCACTGAAAACGATATACAAATCAGCTTTTCCACAGATAGGCTCCCCACTGCACTTGAGCATATGGGTATCGGCTTGGCAGGCGTTATGCTTGTGCTTATCCTTATAGGCTTGGTAGTATTCGTTCTTAACAAGATTTTCAAAGCTTAATTTAGCATAAACAAAAATCACGGCTTAAAATAAGCCGTGATTTTTTTGTTTTATATTTGAATAGCCTTTAGTACCGAAATTCTATACCTCGGTAAACTGCCTTGGATAAACGGGACCGTTTTCTGTATAATACTTAACGCCGCATTCACGCAGGAAATTTTTGATTATTTCCCCGTCCAGGCAATGGCCTACGTGGATAAAAGCGTTATTGGCACGGGCTGTGCTGTCCTTGGGGAGCGGAGTGCCGTTATCGTCAAAACGGTAGCCCAAATTAAGATGCCTGGTTTCGTACTGCATACCGTAGATTACGCCTTTTTTATCAAACAAAGGTCCGCCGCTTTGACCCTTAAGACCCGGTGTGCTAAGCTCAAAGCCGCAGATTTTTCCGTCCTTAGCCACGTGGCGAGTAACCATGCCGTCCATTGGAAAACGAGGAGTATTTACAGAACGGACATCGCTCCATTCTATATCGTCGTTTATGCCGCTGTAGATGGCATTTACGCCCTCCGGGAAAGGAAAGCCTATACGACACATAAAGTTGCCGGGCTTAATATTTCTTGTGTTATCGGCAAAAATTGCGTGCCCGTTGTAATTAGTAGTTTCAAAGCCGTTGAACTTTATTATTGCCAGGTCATAATCCTTATGAACGTGGCAGGTGATGCCCGTTATAGGTGCCACACAGCCCTTAAAATTGCACTTCATATTAACGGTGATGCCCTTTTTATAGCCGTACTCCAGCTCAAGCTTTTTAAGAGCCTGGACGTTATTTTTACCGTTTAAAAGCTGCGCCTTGGCTTTTTTAAACATATTATATTTTTCGTTTATCTTGGTAGCGGCAAGTATCGTTTCTGCCACGTGACGGCAAGTAACGGCGTATCCCTCTTCGTTTACGAAAAACAAAGTGCCTGAGCCGGGCAGCACCACGGTCTCGCCGTAATTGCGATAGATATACAAAATAGGACGGGTGTACTCCCCTACCTTTTCTATTGCTTCTGCAAACATATTTTCCCTCCTAAATAATTATTTAAGGGGCTGACCTTTGCCAGCCCCTTATTAGATTGATTGCCTTATTATTTGGGTTCGCCCTTGAGTGCGTAATACTGGTTTTCAAACAAGGTCTTTGCTTCGTTATAGGTGAAGCAGAAGGTAAGACCGGAAACGTCTACGAAAGGATATTCTCTTGCAATTTCTGCTATACGCTGAGAGTTTGCGATTGCAAACTGTTCTTCTACGATGGAGTAGAAATCAACCATTGCAAAGTTTTCAATCTTTTCGCTAACGGTCTGTTCAAGATACTTACCAAGATAATCATCATAATCTTCTGCGTATCTTTCTTCCTTCTCTGCTGCGAACTCTTCACTTGTGAGATATGCATCCATAAGAGAGCCGAATTCAAGGGTGTTTTCATAACCGGACATACGGCTTCTCAATTCCATATCGATAAACTTATTAAGTTCATCTTCAAAGAGAGTATCAATATAGGTTGCAGGGAAATACTTGTTTTCTTCAACAGCCTTCTTGATAGCTTCGGAATCGGGTGCGTAGTTGGGATCAACGGTACCACCGGTTGCTTCCTGCTTTTCTTTATATTCAGCTATCATAGCGTTCATGGTAGCTTCATAAAGCATATCCTGTGCAATGGTCTGTGCAGAAGAGGTCTTTTCGGAGATAAAATCTTCATCTGCTACTATTTCAGCACGAACAGCCTCGGTCTTAGTGTCAACCAAATACTTCTTATATTCAGCAATTATTGCTTCTTCAATAGTTTCTCTGATCTTCTCCTCGTTTTCCTGGAGGAACTCGGGATTGGTTGCATCAACTGCGAAAAGCTTGCCGTTAACGTAATCAGAGTAGAACTGGTCTACAACGCTGTTGAGAACTGCTTGGTAGTCAACGCCTTCAATGGAGATGGTGTTGCCTTCGTAATCCTTAACGGCGTAGGTTCTTACAGCAAGGCTGAAGCCGGAAAGGAAAGATTCTTCAAGTGCCTGGTTGTGCTGCTTTTCAAGCTCGATACCTTCAACGGTGATGCCCTTATCTGCAGAGGGGAATGCGTGGAAGGTATGACCGGTATAAAGAGTATCCATGCTGTAGGTTTGACCTTCCTGACCTTCGATAACGGTGGGAAGAACAACCTCGCCATTGTTGTTAAGAGTATAGTTTACGCCGTTTGCGCCGTAGAGAAGAAGGTTTTTAATATCTACTTCGCCGTTTACGCCGTTAAGCAAACGGATAAAGTTAACAGCGTAGGACTCATAGTCGGCATTGCCGTAGCCATTTGCGCCGTGGATGCAGAACAGTGCCTGGCATATTTCCTGGCTGGTTGCGATGGGCTTGGAATAGATGTTGTAAACAAGATTTTTGCCTTCGCCGTTTTCGCCCGCTGCTTCCTTAATAAGCTTTTCTATCTCACCGACGGTGCCGGTATAGAATGCGGTTGCAAAGGTTTCGTTAAGCATCTTTTCCTCAAGAAGAGCCTTCTTTTCTTCAGCGGTTTCAGCCTCGGCATCAAACACGTCAGCTATATAACCCAAGGAACGATACTTGGTAACGGTTACGTAATGAGGTACAAACTTAGTAATGTTTGTATAGGGGGACATGATGTAGCCGTTGGTATCTGCTGCCAAAGAGTTACCCTCAAGCATCTCTATCTTATAATCAGCATCAATGGTAAAGGTACTGGGAGTATTAAGAAGAGGTATAATTTCGTTGCCGTCGGGACCTGCATGCTGCTTAACGTATCTGAGATACTCTTCAAGCTCTGCAAAATATTTCATTTGGTTTTTAGAGAAGCCAAACTCGTAATTTTCTTCGCCTTCAACGGGGGTAGTGAGAAGTTCGCTGTAATAATCAAGAACGTCCTGGTCGAACACGAGGAACTCATACTGACCTACCGCACGAACGGTGGGAATACCGTATACGCTTGCAGCAGCTTCGGTTTCGCCAACCTTAACAGCGTTAAGGAATACTGCAGGGATGGATTTATTAAGGCTTATCATCTCACCCTCAGCATTGGTGAGTGCAGCGTCCAAATCAACAAGCTTGCCTTCGGAAGCATCAAGATAATACTCATCATAATCCGTATAAAGAACTACGTCGAGAGAAAGGGTGTTGGGATAAATATTCTCCCCTGCCTCAAGCTTGTGCATTACAACGTCCTGGTCATAACGGATATAGTTGCTTTCACCGTCACTTACAGGAGTAAAGGTAGAGGTTGCATAGTCAAAAGTATAAGTGGTTTTGGGGTCTTCCTTATAAGCCTCAATAACCTGTTTTGCAGTTTCAAGCATATGGTTATACCTAGACTCAGGCGCTAAGAAAAGCTTAACTGCATAGCCATTTGTCATTATAGTGTTGTTAAGGTCACGCTCAACAACGATAATATCTTCTTCTGTGGTAGTCTCACCCGTTATACCGAAATAGCTGATTACGGGGATCTCGGGCAAAACTATTTTTGTAACAGTATCATTGTTTCTGCCAAAAATAAACACACAAAGAGCCGCTACAAGTACCGCAACAAGACCTAAAGCGACTATTCGTTTAACCAATTTCTTTTGTTTCTTCATAACTAATGCTATACCTCCATAAAAACGCCATGATTATACAAAAGTTATTCTACACCATATTTGCGTTTATGTCAATGACTTTTTTAATTTTTGTACTCTGTGTTTTTTTATTTTTATTACTTGGTTGCAATTTTAAAGTTCTTTGATTATACTGTAACAGCGAGGTGATTTTTTTGGATGACAAAAAATTCCGCAGGCTTTTCAGCGACCTGCCTTTACTGCAAACCGAAAGGCTGCTTTTACGCAAAATAGTACCTGAGGACCTGTTTGATATGTACGAATACGCATCGGAGGATGAGGTATCCAGATTTTTGCTGTGGTCCCCTCACTTAAACGTTGCGGAAACCAGAGGACACATTGAATTTTTGCAAAAGCAATACCGCAAAGGTCTGTGTACCGATTGGGGCGTTGCTTTAAAAAGCAACAACAAGCTTATAGGCACCTGCGGCTTTGCTTCGGTTGATACCCACAATAACAGAGCTGAGATCGGATACGTTTTATCCCACAGATACCGCGGCATGGGTTATATGGCCGAAGCGGCAAGCAAGGTTATATCCGTTGGTTTTGAAAGACTTGGTCTTAACAGAATAGAGGCAAGAATACTTGAAGGAAACGCACGCTCTGAAAACTTGGCGCTTAAGCTTGGGATGCGCAAGGAAGGTACGTTAAGGCAGGCTCTTTTTATAAAAGGTATATACAAAACCTTTAGCTATTATGCCATAACCGCAGAGGATTACAGGGAGGCAAAAGGTTTACATAACGCATAAACTGTCAGTATAACTACATGTAAAGGAGACAGTTATGCATTATAATCGCAACAGCGAAAGCTTTAATAATATATTGAAAGCATTTGAAAACGAATCTGCCGAATACGTGCGTTATAAAATTTTAGAGGACGATGCCCGCCGCAGGAACAACGAAGATCTGGCAGTGCTTTACGGAGAATTTGCGGGAGAAGAGCTTTGCCACGCACGGATTTGGTACAGAGAAGCACACAGCGAAAACGAAGGTGACGAGCTGGCAGAAAGCATAGCGGGAGAAACGGACAGCGCCGCCTTTAGATACAACGGTATGGCGTCTAAAGCCGAGCTTGAGGGATACGAAGCTTTGTCCGACAAGTTTTTAGCCAACGGAAAATCCGAAGCCATGCACCGTGACAAACTGCTTAAGTATAAAAACGACATGGACGGCGACAGCAGATATCACAGCCATGAAGAAACCCTTTGGGTATGCCGCAAATGCGGCTACAGCCATGCGGGGCTGACACCGCCGGAGGAATGCCCTCTTTGCGGATACGGAAAGACAGGCTATCGCAGAGCCGATATGTAATATATAAAAAATCGGACCCATAAGAAGGTCCGATTTTTTAAAAAGCCTAAAGCTATTCTTTGTCCTTTAAAAGCCCTGCCTTTTCAAGAGCAACGCAAACCGCTGTGCCGATAAAGCCGCAAGCAATTATTTCGATAACGGAGTTTACGGTAACCATAGCGCCGAGTATAATTGCTATAGTTGCGGTTTCAACCTGCAGTGCTTCTGCAAAATAGTTTAAAACCTCGGTATTTTTACCGTAAAGAAGAACTAAAGCGCCGCAGAAGAACACGGTATTAAGTAAGGGGCCAACCAAAGAAGGTGCAATTTGCTTAAGGGGTGACTTCTTTATAAGCTGAGCTATTTGCTGTGCCAGCAAGCCGGTTATTGCGCCCATTAAGGTACGGGTAACAATACACATCACTATAGCGAAAAAGATATTTTCGTTTACGCATATAGCACCCAAGGGGTCACCTGTAAAGCACTGAACAAAACTGGTAACGCCAAAAAGGAAACCGAAAAACGCACCGTACTTCCAGCCCAACGCCATGGAGCCTATGGTAACGGGAATTATAACGGTGGTGATGGACACAGCGCCTACTCTTATATAACCCAAAAACGGAACGAAGCCTATGACCAATATCATTGCCGCAATTACCGAAGCAAGAGCAAGTTTTTTTACGTTAAGCGTATTTTTCACAGCAATTCCTCCTTTTATAAATATGCATTAATTATGCATAATATACACCATTTGACTAAGATACATGCATTATACGAAAAGTATGTGCCTTTGTCAAGAGGTATATTTAACATTTAACGAAAAAAATTATGCAAGTTTTTTGGTTATTTCTTCTTCCAAATATCTACGAAAGTCCTCGTTTAACGGATGAGCAACGTCCCTGCCCTTTTCATTTTTAGGCATTATGGCAATAAGTCCGCCGTTGGGGCGATAGGCAACTTTAACGTCGTGTACAGCCAAAACGCCGTTAAATATAACGCTTACTATTGCGGCAAGGGGACCTGTTTCGAAACGTTTTCTGATTATTATCTGTGATATTTTCATAAAAGCCTCCGCTAACAAATGTACAACTTTAACAAAAAACATTAAATTTTATCTTTATTTAAATTCACTCTTTTATTTTCTCTCACTCTATGCTAAAATATACTGTATGCACAGCTACCCATTATTATATACGAGGTGTTTGTTTTGCAATTTGATATTAGTAAATTTGACATGGATAAATATAACAGCTTTTATTTTATCGGTATCGGCGGAATAAGTATGTCCTCTTTGGCGCTTATTCTTAAAAGAAGCGGTAAGGCTGTTAAGGGTTATGACCGCAGAAGAAGTGACGCAACCAAAAGCCTTGAAAACGAAGGTATAGAAGTTTTTTATGAAAGTGCGCCTGAAAACAGCGACGGCTGTGAGATAGCGGTTTTTACCGCTGCGGTGGACAGCGAGCATCCCGAAATGAAATATATTGCCGAAAAGGACATTCCCTACATAAGCAGGGCTGAGCTTTTGGGGGCGATAGCCTTGGGGTATCCCAACTCTATTGCCGTTGCGGGGACCCACGGTAAATCCACCACCTGCGGCATACTGTCACAGATATTCCTCTCCCTTAACGGTGCAGACCCTACGATATTGATAGGTGCCAAGCTGCCGAGCATTTCCTCCACCTTTAGGACGGGGCACGACGGCAACTTTGTTTTTGAAGCCTGCGAGTATAAGGATTCTTTCTTAAAGTTTTATCCTACGGTTTCCGTTATTCTTAACGTAGAGCTTGACCATACGGACTATTTTGAGTCTATTGACCAAATGGATAAGTCCTTTAAACGTTTTATGGATAATACCGCCCCCAGCGGCTGTGTTATTGTCAATAAGGACAGCAAGCACGCCATGCTGTGCGCCTCTGCCCACGAGGGCAAGCTTTATACCTACTCTATCGAAGATCCCACGGCGGATTTTTACGCCAAGAATATACATTTTGTGGACGGTTTACCCGGTTACACTCTTGTATTTAAGGGCAGAGAGGTATTTGATGCGGAGCTTTCAATACCCGGCGTACACAACATTTCCAACTCTTTGGCAGCAGTTGCCGCCGCCTTTATGTCCAAGGTTCCCGACGAGGCCATAATTAAGGGGCTTAAGGATTTTAGAGGAGTTGGCAGACGGTTTGAATACAAGGGCACCGTAAACGGCGCAAAGATCTACGATGACTATGCACACCATCCCGATGAAATAATAGCCACCCTTGCAGCGGCTAAAAAGCTTGGGGGTAAAAGGCTTATATCCGTATTCCAGCCCCACACATATTCCCGAACCAACGATTTACTTGACGGCTTCAGGGCTGCCTTTAATGACGCTGACGTAAAAATTTTTGCAGAGATATTCCCTGCGCGGGAAGAAAACATCTACGGCATAAGCTCTGAGTGTATTGCAAAAGGAATGGAAAACGCCATGTGCCTTGACAGCTTTGAAAAAATTGCCGACTACATAAAAGAAAATGCCACCGAAGGTGACACAGTTATTCTTATGGGGGCAGGCGATATTGACCGTGTGGCTAAGATTTTATTTTAGCCATGAAGCATAGAGTGTTTTTTAAGCAAAAGGATGACCGTACCGAGCTTTATCTTAGCGGAGAGTGGGAGGAAAAGGTGGAGCTTAAGCTTAACGCCGCCGACCTTAAACGGCTTGGCAAATCCCTTATATGGTTAGGGTGGAGGTTTAGGCGCAGCTTTAATTTTAAAGCTGAGGAGGCAGGGCTTACGGTTTATGCCAAGCGCAAGCTTTTCAGAGGCAGACCCTTGCTTAGGTTTGAATTTGTATCTACTCACCCGCTTTATAACGTCCCCTGCGACAATAGGTTTAATTATTACGAATTTACCCTTAAGGAGCTTAAAGCCTTTGGCAAAGAGCTGATAGCTTTTGAAAAAAGCGGTTTTGCCGCACTGTAACTTATAAAACTTATAAAACTTATAATAAAAAGCTGTTGCATTGCAACTGCTTTTTTCGTTGTTTAAGTGTTTTTCATTATAACGCCTTCAATAATATCTGCGGCGTCTTCACAATCGTCAAGGCAGCTTTCCAAATCTTCGTAAACGTTAGTCCAGATGATAAGGGCGCGAGTATCTTTTTCATTCACGAAAAGATCGCGTGTAAGCTCTGCATGGAGGGCGTCACCCTCACTTTCAAGGGTATTTACTTCAACGAGCTTTTCTTTTATATACTTGGATGCCTTGAAGTTTCTGAACTCTACCATCGTTTCTTTTAACGCTTTAGAGCATTTTTCTATAAGCTCGCAAAAGCGAAGGGCACCGTCACGAATCTCGCTAACGTCATAAAGATACATGCAACGCATAGCATCGTCCAGGGTATCCATTATATCGTCAAGCTTTGTACCAAGCTCGATAATGTCTTCTCTTTCAATAGGAGGAAGGAACTCATGCATGAGGCACTTGGTCATTTCATGCTTTGCCATATCAGCCTCGTTCTCCAAGGCGTGCATCTCATCCATCTTGGACTTAAACGTATTCTTATCGTAACTGCTGACAGAGTCGTTCAAAAGCTTGGCAGCAACGCAGATACGATCTGCGGTTGTGCAGAAATAATCAAAATAATTAAAATCGTTTTTCTTAGCCATATTCAAATCCTCCTAAAAGAGCTTTTCAAACAAAATAACCATCAAGTAGCCTAACAGACCGCAGCCGGGGAACGTAAGCACCCAAGCCAATATCATTTCCTTAACAACTGCCCAGTTGATGGCTGAAAGTCGCTTGGAAGCACCAACGCCCATAATTGCGGTGGTTTTGGTGTGAGTAGTGCTGACGGGTATGCCCGTAAGAGACGCCAAAAGCAAACAGAAGGCGCCGCCCATATCTGCTGCAAAGCCCTGATAAGTCTCAAGCTTAACCATATCCATGCCTACGGATTTGATTATCTTATAGCCGCCGATAGAAGTACCAAGCGCCATAACTACAGAGCAAAGTATCATAAGCCACAAGGGAATTTCAAAAGTACCGGCGTTGCCGTTGCCGCTGGCAAGGCTGATACCCAAAAGGAATATGCCCATAAACTTTTGACCGTCCTGGGCGCCGTGCATAAACGCCATGGAAGCACCGCCCGCTATCTGAGCGCCCTTAAAGAACTTAACCGTCTTTACTCTGTCCATACGTCTGCAGATAGCTTCAATCAGCTTTGTCATAACAAAGCCGCTGCCGAAGCCAAGCACGGATGAAAGGCCGAGGCCGTAGATGACCTTAAGCCATTCCCCACCGTTAATGCCGCTTATACCGCCCTGCATTGCTATTGCCGCACCGGAAATACCCGCTATAAGTGCGTGGCTTTCGCTGGTGGGAATACCAAACGCCCAAGCTGCCGTTGCCCAAACAACTATGGCAAACATCGCCGCACAAAGTGCCAAAGTAGCAGACCTTGTATCACCCTCAAAATTTACCATGTTGCTGATTGTTGCCGCAACCTTGCTGGATACAAGGGTCATAACAAAAACGCCAAGGAAATTGAACACGGCAGCCATTATTATTGCCGCCCTCGGCTTCATTGAACGGGTGGAAACACAGGTTGCTATAGCGTTAGGTGCATCCGTCCATCCGTTTACAAGTATAACGCCGAGAGTAAGAACAACAACTATGGTAACCACAGGTTCCTTCAGCAAAGGCAAAAATTCAGCAAATTTCATGGCATCGGGAGAAACAAGGTTTCCCAGCCAAGCTCCAATATTGCCCATAGTCATCCTCCGTAAGTTTATACTGCGTTTAATTAGGGAGAGAGGAGAATCAATCCTCGTTCTCTTCCTCGCTGTTTTCTTCTTTTACCTTTTTTATAACAGTTGCCATCTCAAGACGGTGGTTATCAACCTTTTCGCCCTTGATGATTATGCTGTCATCCTCAACGGTAAAGGTAGAACCGTCTTCGGGAATGCCGCCGTAAAGTGCAAAGGTGTAGCCGCCGAGAGTATCGTAATCATCCTCGGGAAACTCAACCCCCAATACTTCGGCTAACTCATCAAGCATGGCGCCGCCCCTTACCTGCCAGGTATCTTCGGACACCTGAACGATATCGGGCACCATGTCCTCTTCGTCCTCGCTGTCGTCAAAATCACCCATTATTTGCGCAAGCAGGTCGTTCATGGTGACTATGCCTGCAAATCCGCCGTACTCATCAAGCACCACGGCAAAGTGATTGCGTATCTTTTTCATCTGCTTGAACAAAACGTCGGCACGCATACCTTCCGGTACGAAATGGGCGGGACGCACGGCTTTTTCCATTACCTCTTCCTTGGTTTTGTTCTTTATAGCAAAGTAATCCTTTGCACAAAGCACGCCTTTAATTTCGTCTGCGGTTTCGCCGCAAAGAGGATAGTAGGAATGGCGATGCTCTATAATTATCTCATCCCATTCCGAAACGTCGTCCTGCTCCCAAAGGATTGCCACGTCCGTTCTATGGGTGGCAAACTCGCTAAGGGCAAGGTCGTCAAATTCAAACAGATTATGTATTATCTCTTTCTCTTCGCTGTCTATAATGCCTTTTCTTGTGCTTTCGTCAACCATAAGCTTTATATCGTCCTCGCTAACGGTTTCTTCAGCATCCTTGGGGTCTATGCCCATCAATCTGAGAACGCCGTTGGTGGAAACCGTAAGCAACCAAACTACGGGTGCAAAAAGCTTTGACACAAATCTAAGCATGGCGGACATGGCAAGTGCAAGCTTTTCTGCCTTTTTCATAGCCACCCTCTTAGGTACAAGCTCACCGAAAACAAGGGTTACAAAAGAAAGAACAAGGGTAATAACTATTACCGCTATACTGCGAAGCACGTCAACGTCCAGGGTAACGCCCCAGCCCTGCACAAGACCCACAAGGTCATCGGCAAAGTTGTCAGCTGCAAACGCACTTCCCAAAAAGCCTGCCAGGGTTATTGCAACCTGGATGGTTGCAAGGAATTTTGCAGGCTCTTCCGTCAGCTTTTCAAGTCTTCTTGCACGCTTATCGCCTTTTTCTTTAAGCTGTGCAATCTTAGCCTCGTTAACTGAAAGTATTGCTATTTCGGCACAAGCAAAAACAGCATTCAGCGCAATAAGAATAAATTGTAACAATAATGGTAAAAACGTATCCATACAGTAAAATAAAATCCTCCGTTATATATAAATAAATTCACCTACGTTAATAAAGCGCTGCTTGCGCACCGGTATCAATCATAGGCACGGAGTATTACTTGCCTGCATAGGCACAATCGGTTTGCAACCCTTTTAAGGTTGCCGCTAATAAAGCATAAGTTGCCCGCCCCGGGGTCACTGTCGCTCATAAATCAAAAACTCTCCTTTTTCTCATATTTGATGACATTATATTATACATTTTATAATAGTAAATTAAAAATATGTTTCTTATTTATGAACTTTATGCGCTTTTGTCAATTTTTAGCCGAAAAACTAAAATTTAGCAAAGAAATTTCTATTGACAAAAGCTTTGCATTGTGGTACAATTTGGTAAATAAAAGTACACATATAAGCGGTTTGACCGCTATATGGGGGAGTAATTCCGCATCCCCGGTGGGTGCGGGACAGATCAACATCAAGGCTATGCCTGGTCTGTCCGTAAAGAATGAGACTCATATACAGTCCTCTGTATATGGGCTTTTTTTATCAAGGAGGAATGTTTTTTGAAAGAGTATTTGCGCTCTTCTGCTGAAGTTTTGGCAGAGCAAGCAACAAACGAAAACGGCCTTAGCAAGGAAGAGGCACAAAAAAGGCTTGAAAAGGTTGGCCCCAACAAGCTTAAAGAAGGTAAAAAGGTATCTATCATCAGGCGTTTTCTTGGTGAGCTTGCCGACCCCATGATAATTATTCTGCTGGTTGCGGCAGCGATATCCGGAGCAGTTGCGATTATCGAACGCGAAACCCCGTTTGACGTTATAATAATTCTTGCGGTTGTGTTGATAAACTCTGTTTTAGGTGTTGTTCAGGAAAGCAAGGCAGAGCAAGCAATTGCCGCTTTGCAGGAGATAGCTGCGGCAACCTCTAAGGTAATACGTGACGGCAGAATCATTACCGTTCCCAGCGACAGCCTGGTGCCCGGTGACGTTATCGTGCTTGAAGCGGGTGACTCTGTCCCTGCCGATGCAAGAATTATAGAGTGTGCCAGCATGAAGGTTGAGGAAGCTGCCCTTACGGGTGAGTCTGTCCCGGTTAATAAGCAGGAAGAGGTGCTTAAGGCAGGCGAAGGTGCCGACGTTCCCTTGGGCGACCGCAAAAACATGCTTTACATGGGCAGCACCGTGGTTTACGGCAGAGGTAAAGCTGTAGTTGTTGCCACAGGCATGGAAACCGAGATGGGTAAGATTGCAGATGCACTTACCGTTGCCGAGGATGGCGAAACACCTTTGCAAAAGAAGCTTTCCCAGCTTAGTAAGGTTCTTACCGTATTGGTGCTTGTGATATGCGCAGTTATTTTTGCCATAGAGCTTTTGCGTGCCGACGCAGTTAACAGAGACGTTATACTTAACACCTTTATGGTAGCAATAAGCCTTGCAGTTGCCGCTATACCCGAAGGACTTGCCGCAGTGGTTACCATAGTGCTTGCCATAGGCGTTACCAATATGTCCAAGCGCAAGGCAGTTATACGCAGACTTACCGCAGTTGAGACCCTGGGCTGTACCCAGATAATCTGTTCCGACAAGACGGGTACCCTTACCCAAAACAAAATGACCGTGGTTGAAACCTATACCGAGGATGGAGCCTTGTTGGCAAACGCCATGTCCCTTTGCAGTGACGCCACCCAGGGTGAGGACGGAGATGCAGTAGGCGAGCCTACCGAATGCGCCCTTGTTAACGCAGCCACCAAAGCGGGCCTGCCTAAGGACGAGCAGACAAAGCTGTTCCCCAGAATTGGCGAGGCGCCCTTTGATTCCATGCGTAAAATGATGTCCACCGTTCACAAGACTGAAAACGGTCAGATTGTACAGTATACCAAGGGTGCGCCCGACGAGGTGTTGAAGCTTTGTACCCATGCGTTTATAGGCGGCAAAATCACACCCATGACTGACGAGATAAAAGGCAACATACTTGCGGCAAACAAAGGTATGGCAGACAAGGCGCTTCGCGTGCTTTGCGGTGCCATGAAGCTTTGGAAGGAAGAGCCTGCAGAGTATTCCCCCGAAGGATTGGAAAACGACCTTTGCTACGTTGGGCTTTCCGGTATGATAGACCCTATCCGTCCTGAGGTTAAGGATGCAATAGTTGAATGCAGAGGCGCAGGTATACGCCCCATTATGATAACCGGCGACCACAAGGATACCGCCGTAGCCATAGCAAAACAGCTTGGTATACTTGAGGATGAGTCCGGCGCAATAACCGGTGCCGAGCTTAACGAGTTTTCTGAAGAATATCTTAACGAAAATATTGAAAAGTTTTCCGTTTACGCCCGTGTTCAGCCCGAGCATAAGGTGCGTATAGTTAAAGCCTGGAAAGCAAAGGGCTGTATTACGGCAATGACCGGTGACGGCGTTAACGACGCTCCCTCCATTAAAAACGCCGATATCGGCGTGGGCATGGGTATAACCGGCACCGACGTTACCAAGAACGTTGCCGACATGGTTCTTGCCGACGATAACTTTGCCACAATAGTTTCTGCCGTAGAAGAAGGCAGGCGCATTTATGACAACATCCGTAAGGCTATACAGTATTTGCTTTCCTCCAACCTTGCAGAGGTGTTTGCAATATTTACCGCTACCCTGCTTGGCTTTACCGTATTGAAAGCTCCCCACCTTTTGTGGATAAACCTGGTTACCGACTCTATCCCCGCTTTGGCGCTGGGCATGGAAAAGGCTGAAGGCGATATTATGCGCCGTAAGCCCCGTAACGCCAACGACGGCATATTTGCAGGCGGCATGGGCTTTGACGTAGTATTCCAGGGATTTATAGTTGCTGCATTGACCATTACCTCTTTCCTTATAGGTCACTATATGGAATATGACGCATGGGGCTTTGGAAACAGCGACCAAGGCGTTACAATGGCGTTTTTAACCCTGTCTATGGTAGAGATCGTCCACTCCTTTAATATGCGCTCCAGAAGGAAGAGCGTGTTCAGCATTAAGGGCCACAACATGGTTTTGTGGGGTGCAATGGCAATTTCCCTTGCCCTTACGACCTTGGTTGTTTTCACAATGCAGAAAGCATTCAGCTTTGCTGATATTACCGTTACCGAGTATTTTATAGCAATGGGTCTTGCAGTTACCATACTGCCCATTATGGAAATAGTTAAGCTTATACAAAGAAAGCTTGGCAAATAGTTATAAACAAAACAGTATGCCTCCCGCTGTGATAGCGGGAGGCATCAGACCGCTGACAAAGGCACAGAACACGAAAAATATAAAAAATCAATTACAAAAAAAGTTGAAAAGTCGGGAAAGCTTCCCGACTTTTCTGCAATTTGTCGTATTTTATCGTTCAAAACGAACCTCGGCTCACAGTACGTTAGTACAGTTCTCACCTCGGTTCGTTTCGTCTGCACTCTTTCTCAGCACTCTGCCAAGCTGATGACAAGGTTTGTCATCAGCTTGAATGCCTCCCGCTGTGATAGCGGGAGGCATATTTTTGTCGTTGATGCTTTACATACCCTCTACATGCTTTTTAAGTGCCTCAAAGGATACGTCGCTTATATGATGCTCTATACGGCAGGCGTCCTCGGAGGCAGTTTCTTTATCCACACCCAAGCTTACGAGGAACTTCGTTATTATGGTATGCTTTTCGTAAATATCGGTGGCTATCTGTCTACCCGATTCGGTAAGCTCTATAAAACCGTCATTAGCGACAGTTATATACCCTTCTGCCTTAAGGATACCCATGGCACGGCTGACGCTGGGCTTTGAATAACCGAGGTATTCGCCCACGTCTATGGCACGGACTGCACCGTCACGTGATAACACGTAAATCGCTTCAAGATACATTTCGCCGGATTCCTGCACAGCCACGAGTATCACTTCCTTTCTACGTTTGTATTGTATATAAGATATCATATTTACAATTTAATTGCAAGTAAAATTTTAGAAAGAATGTATACTATGCACAAAATTCATTTAATTGTCTACGGATTGTTTTGTTTGAAAATCAAAAAAATGCTTTTTTTGCAGAAAAACTATTGACAAAATTTTTATATAAATGTATAATCAAGGCAGTTAGCAAAGGCTAACCGACTGCATATTATTAAGCAAGTTGTTTTTTTGAGGAGGAAGATCGTGAAAACCTTGAAAGACTTAGCCGTTGGGCAAACCGGCGTTATTGCCAAGCTGCACGGTGAGGGCGCCGTTAAGCGCAGGATAATGGATATGGGAATGACAAAAGGCACTACTGTTTTTGTTCGTAAGGTTGCACCCCTTGGTGACCCTATGGAGCTTAACGTAAGAGGCTATGAGCTTTCCATCCGTAAAGCTGACGCTGAAAAAATTGAGCTTGTATAAATCTTAAGTATTTTTTTATTCACCGGTTAGCAAACGCTAACTTCAAAAGGAGAAACGCTATGTCCATCAAAATAGCCTTGGCAGGCAACCCTAACTGCGGCAAAACTACAATGTTTAATGCCCTTACGGGGTCTAACCAATACGTTGGTAACTGGCCCGGTGTTACCGTTGAAAAAAAGGAAGGCAAGCTAAAGAGCAACAGCGACGTTATTATTACCGATCTGCCCGGTATCTATTCCCTCTCCCCCTACACGTTGGAGGAGGTTGTTGCCCGCAATTATTTGCTTAACGAGCATCCCGATGCTATCCTTAACATAGTGGACGGTACCAATCTTGAGCGAAATCTATATCTTACCACACAGCTTATAGAGCTTGGTATTCCCGTTGTTATCGCCATCAATATGATGGATATTTTAAGAAAGCGCGGAGACAAGATTAATACCGAAGAGCTGGCAAAGAAAATCGGATGCAAGATTGTAGAGATCTCGGCGCTTAAGGGCGACAGCTTAGACGTAGCCGCAGAGCTTGCTATAGAAGCCGCCAAGGGTGGAAAGAAAGTTCCCCACTCCAACTTCTCGGGTGCGGTGGAACACGCTTTGGCACATATTGAAGAGGCAGCAATACACGACCTTCCTAAAATACAGCAGCGTTGGTATGCAATAAAAATATTTGAGCGTGATGAAAAGGTTTTAAAAGAGCTTAATTTGCCCCAGAGCACCCTTGACCATATTGAAGAGGATATTGCCGAGGTTGAAGAAGAGTTTGACGATGACACCGAAAGCATTATTACCAACGAGCGATACGACTATATTGCAAAGATACTGGAAGGCGCATATAAAAGAAAACGTGCAGGCGCCGTTACTGTTTCGGACAAGATCGACAAAATAGTTACCAACAGGATACTTGCTATTCCGATATTTATAGTGGTAATGCTGTTTGTATACATAATCTCCATCGGCACCGTGGGTGACTTTACCGTTACGTTTATGAACGACGGCTTGTTTGGCTCTTTTGCAGAGACTTATCCCGACACGTTTATGGCAAGCTGGAAAAGCGTGCCCGAGCTTTTGGACCTTGTACTTCTTAACAGTGCAGGTGAGCCGACGGTGGCACCTTGGCTTTATTCCTTGATTCAGGACGGTATAGTTGGCGGCGTAGGTGCAGTTTTAGGCTTTGTTCCCCAAATGCTTATACTGTTCTTATTGCTTTCTATACTTGAAGATATCGGCTATATGTCACGTATAGCATTTATAATGGACCGTTTGTTCCGCAAATTCGGTCTTTCCGGCAAATCCTTTATTCCCCTTTTGGTGTCTATGGGATGTGGTGTTCCCGGTGTTATGGCAAGCCGTACCATCGATCAGGACCGTGACCGCAAAATTACCATTATGACAGCTTGTTTTATTCCCTGCGGTGCTAAAATGCCCATTGTAGGTCTTGTTGCAGGCGCACTATTCGGCGGCAGTGCATGGGTAGCAACCTCTGCTTACTTTGCGGGAGTTGCTGCAGTGGTTATATCGGGCGTTATACTTAAGAAGACCAAGGCGTTTGCAGGCAACCCTGCCCCCTTTGTTATGGAATTGCCCGCATATCACGCTCCTATAGCTTCAAACGTTTTGCGCTCTACCTGGGATAGAGGCTGGGGCTTTATAAAGCGTGCAGGCACAGTTATTTTTGCGGCAAGCGTTATCATTTGGACCCTTAACAGCCTTAGCTTTGCAGGCGGGTTCCACTATATCCCCGAAGGTGACGAAAGCAAATCTATCCTTAACGCCGTTGGCGAAGGTATTGCCATTATCTTCAAGCCCTTGGGCTTCGGCTCTTGGCAGGCTGCAGTTGCCACTATTCTCGGTCTTGTTGCCAAGGAAGAGGTTGTTGGCGTGTTCGGCACCCTTTCCTCCATGGGCGATGCAGACGCCGCCTTTGAAGCTGTTGACTCGGTGGATGTGGAATCCCTTAAAACCATCGCCGTTGAGTTCTTCAACAGCAATAAGCTTTCTGCCTTTTCCTTCATGACCTTCAACCTGCTTTGCGCTCCCTGCTTTGCAGCTATGGGTGCAATAAAGCGTGAGATGAACAACTGGAAATGGACCGCTTTTGCCATAGGTTATATGTGCGTATTTGCTTATGCAGTTTCTTTGGGTATTTATCAGATAGGTATGCTTATTACCGACGGCGTGTTCGGTGTAGGTACGGTAGTTGCCTTTGTTCTTGTTGCAGCATTGATCTATTTGCTTATCAGAAAAAACAAGTACGAGGAAGGCACCGTTAAGATTTAAAAACAGTTGAGGTGTTCCCATGAAAACCATTATAACTACTACCATTATTTCCGTGATTATCGCAGCAGTTGTCGTGGCAATAATAGTAAACGGAATAATTAAAAGAAAAAACGGCAAAGCCGGTTGCGGCTGCGGCTGCAGCGGTTGCTCTATGCAGGGTAGCTGCCACGGCGACAAACAATAGTAATCCCCCCTCCTTGTCTTCATATATTGAGTTTTTACAAACGCAAAAACCCAAAGCCTATGGTTTTGGGTTTTTGTTTTTCTTCTTGTAAACCAAGATAAACTGTGATATAATGTTTAAAGTTAACGGAGGGCAATTTATGAAAGACACTACTGTAAACACAAGAGAGCGAAAGCCCGGATTTATGGGTTGGGTTGAAAACCTTTGGTTTTACCACAAGTGGCATATTTTAGTGGGCACGCTTATAATAGTTTTTTTAGGACTTGGCACTGCCCAGTGCATTGGTAAGGAGGCCAACGATATAACCATTCTTTACGTTGGTGATGCCGACATAGGCGGCGACAGAGAGGCTATTGTTGAAGACTTTGGCTACTGTGCCAAGGATTTGGGCGGTAACGAAGCGATAGATTTATCCTTTGCTTTTATGGCGCTTAACGATAATACCACGGCAAGCCGTTTTAACAACGAAATGCTTGTGGGCGACTATCACATATACATAGTTACCGACGAATACTTTGATAAGCTTCTTAAAGCCAACGCCCTGGCGCCCATAAGCAGCGTTTTGGGGCATACCCCCGATAATTGTGAGGGGGACGGCTACGGCATTAGGATGAAATACCTTGATATTGCCGAAACCGAAGGCTTTGATATGATAGACAGAAACAGTATTATCTGTCTTAGGAGTAACGCCGAAAACACTGCTGACTATTTTGGCGGTACCGACCTTTACAAAAACAACTTTGACCTTTTTAAAACCCTGCTTAGATATACAAACGATTCTAACAAGCGTGAGACGGTCAATATCGTATGTATAGGCGAGCAAAGCTTGTACACCAACACTGTTTACGATTTGGAATACAGCGTTTACAACATAGGTCGAAAATTTGACGGCACCATAGTTCCCCTTTTGAATTATGAAGAGCAGAAGATATTATCCAACAGCCAGGGCGTGCAAATCTTCGGTGAGGAAGAACAAAAGAACGCCGCCGCATTATCCGAGGGCAACAAAATAATGTTTGTTACCGAGGAAGTTTTTAAGTTTCTTAAGGAAAGCGGGCGACTTGCAAAGCTTGATACGTTGGGTATAAAGCCCATAGCTGACGGTGATGAATACGGAGTAAAGCTGTCTTCCATAGCCGCAAAGGACAAGATAGAATTGACGGATACCCCCGGCTTTATGTATTTAAATAAGGAGCTGTATCTTTGCGGGACGGCAGACATAGAAGGATATACAGCCGATATGCTTGGATATTTAATAAGCTGGACGGAGGATAACTAATATGTTTTTTAAGAAAAAGAACGATTGCCCCCCGGAAAACAGGGTTTGTGCCTACTGCGAGCATTCCCGTCCTTTAGGTGACAGCGGCACTTGTATTTGCGATAAAAAAGGGCTTATAAGGGATGACGGCGTTTGCCGAAAATTTAGCCTTGATCTGCTTAAGCTTAAGCCCCGTGTTTTAAAGCTTACGGATCCGGAAGAAAACAGTTTGCTTTTTACAGACTAAACATAATATAACAAAAAGCTTGTGATGGATATAGATCCTTCACAAGCTTTTATTGTGTTAAGCTTATTTGGTACCGAAGAGTCTGTCGCCCGCATCGCCCAGACCGGGAACAATATAGCAATGGTCGTTAAGCTTTTCATCCAAACCTGCGGTGTAAATATCAACGTCGGGATGATCATCCTGAATCTTCTTAACGCCCTCAGGTGCAGAAACAAGACACATAAGCTTTATTGTCTTACAGCCTTTTTCTTTAAGCATACGTATGGCATCGGAGGCACTGCCGCCGGTTGCAAGCATAGGGTCACAAACGATAACCAGGCGTTCCTCAATATCAACGGGAAGCTTGCAGTAATAAACCACGGGGGTGTGTGTATCCGGATCGCGGTACAAGCCTATATGGCCTACCTTGGCAACGGGCAAAAGATTTAAAAGTCCGTCAACCATGCCCAAGCCTGCCCTTAATATGGGAACTATAGCAAGCTTTTTGCCTGCTATTTTTTTACCAACCATGGGGGTAAGGGGCGTTTCGATTTCCACATCACACAAAGGGAAATCCCTGGTAACCTCGTATCCCATAAGCATTGATATTTCATCAAGCAAGCCTCTGAAATCCTTTGCGCCTGTATTTTTATCACGCATTATGGTCAGCTTATGCTGCACCAATGGGTGATCAACAACGGTTAATTTGCCCATATTCTTATCTCCTTTGTGTTTTTTTCCATTATATCCCTTTTTTCTGTTTTTTTCAATAGGAAAAGTAAAAGACCGAAAAAAGTTTTTTCGGTCTAGTTTTTTCGGTCTTTTAACAAGGAGAAAATATCTATTTTTTAATAACTTCGTTTCTCTTAATTTTCTTTGTGGTTGTCTTGGGGAATTCCGTATCTCTTATAACAATTTTGCTTATGTGCTTATATTGAGGCAGTTCTTTAACAGCAGCGGAAACATCTGCCTTGAATATTGCCTCAGCATTTTTGCCGCCGTCGGGCATAGCATCTTTATCGAGAT
>JAZUNS010000181.1:0-4063 GCA_045604285.1 Eubacteriales bacterium | reverse complement strand
TGGCAGAGCAGGAGCTTAACGATACCGACGCTTATATAGATATCCCCGAGGATATACGCAGCTTTTATAAGATGTACCGTCCCTCTCCTTTAACAAGGGCGTATTGTCTTGAAAAAAAGCTTGGCACCCCCGCAAAGATATACTATAAGTTCGAGGGCAATAACACCAGCGGAAGCCATAAGCTTAACTCCGCAATAGCCCAGGCGTTTTACGCAAAAAAGCAGGGGCTTAATGGCGTTACCACCGAAACCGGTGCAGGTCAATGGGGTACTGCTTTGGCAATGTCCTGCGCTTATCTGGACCTTGACTGTAAGGTTTATATGGTTAAGGGCAGTTACGAGCAAAAGCCTTTCCGCCGTGAGGTAATGCGTACCTACGGTGCTTCGGTTACCCCCTCTCCCTCCGATACCACCAAGGTAGGCAGAGAGATATTAAGCCGTTATCCCGGCACCAGCGGCAGCCTTGGCTGTGCCATATCCGAGGCGGTGGAAACCGCTACCGAAAACGAAGGCTACAGATACGTTCTGGGCAGTGTGCTTAACCAGGTAATGCTTCACCAGTCCGTTATCGGTCTTGAGGCAAAGGCAGCTATGGATAAGTACGGCATAAAGCCGGACGTTATCATCGGCTGTGCGGGCGGCGGCTCTAACCTGGGCGGTCTTATCGCTCCCTTTATGGGCCAAAAGCTCAGGGGCGAGGCTGACTATCGCTTCGTAGCGGTAGAGCCCGCATCCTGTCCCACTCTTACCAGGGGCGTTTATGCTTACGATTATTGCGATACGGGCATGGTTTGCCCCTTGGCTAAAATGTATACTTTGGGCAGTGGCTTTATCCCCTCTGCAAACCATGCAGGCGGCTTAAGATACCACGGTATGTCCACCACTCTTTCCAAGCTTCGTCACGACGGTTTGATGGAAGCCGTTTCCGTAGAGCAAACCGCAGTATTTGAAGCGGCAGTGCTTTTCGCAAGGGTAGAGGGCACCTTGCCTGCGCCCGAAAGCTCTCATGCTATAAAGGTTGCCATTGACGAGGCTCTTAAGTGTAAGGAGACCGGCGAAGAAAAGACCATACTCTTCGGTCTTACCGGCACCGGCTATTTCGATATGTACGCATACGAAAAGTTCAATAACGGCGTTATGACCGATTATATCCCCTCTGATGAGGAATTGCAGGCAAGCTTTGATAAGCTTCCTAAGGTAGAATAATAAAAGGGTTTGGAGGAGTTGCAAAAAGCTCCTCCAAATTTTAAGCTTTTACGGGTAGTTGTTATGGCTTTTAATAAACTGTACAACAAAATAATAAATAAACCGTTTTACGGCTGGGTGCTTGTCCTTGTCAGCCTTGCTTCGGCGGCAGTATTCGTAACCCTGTGCAGCAAAAATTCGTTTTTGTATCCCATGAACGACTGGGGCGACGCAAACTGCTTTTTTACGGTAGGTAAGGCAATCAGCAACGGCAAGGTTCTGTATCGTGATATTTTTGAGCAAAAGGGTCCTGTTTTGTACTTTTTATATGCGTTGGCGCATAAAATATCCCCAAGCTCTTTCTTGGGTGCGTATTTGACAGAGCTTGTAAGCTTTGGCGCCTTTTTGTTTACGGCGGGCAGATGTATGGGGTTGTTTATCAAAAACAAGGGGGCGGTGCTGTTATCCGTGCCGCTGCTTGGCTTTTTGGTTTGCATTTCCGTTTCCTTTTACCACGGTGGCAGCGTGGAGGAGCTTACACTTTTCTGCCTTGCCTTTGGCATTTACGTATTTTTGCGCACGGTAAGGGAAGGCAAAGTAAGCACCCCCATGTATTTTGTTTGCGGCGTTTTCATAGGCTATGTTTTTTGGATAAAGTACACTATACTTGGCTTGTTTGCAGGCGGGTTTATTTATATAGGCTATCTGTTTATTAAGGATAAACAATACAAACAGCTTGCAAAAATGCTTGCCCTTGTTGCCCTTGGCTTTTGCGTTGCGTCAATACCCGTATTTGCGTATTTTGCCGCTAACAACAGCCTTTATTGGCTGTGGCAGGGCTATTTCTATAACAACATTTTCGTCTATTCTCACAGCAAATTTTTCCTTATAAAGCTTGCGCTGGTGGTCGCCTATACCGTTGCCACTCTTGGGCTTAATATACCGTACTCGTTGCTTGTAATACTGGGCGGCGGCTGGGCGGCACGCAATCGCAATAACGAAAAACGCCTTGTTGTTTTTATGATGCTGTTTTCGGCGTTGGGTATCTATTACGGCGGCGTAAATTATAAGTATTACGGGTTGCCGTTTTCGGTGTTTGCCATATTCGGTATCGTTTGCGCCTACGGTCTGATAGAAAAGCACCTTATGCCCAAGCGCAAAAAGCTAATAAAATCCACGGTGGCTGCGGTGCTTATCCTAACTCCCTTACTGGCGTATCTTCTCGGGCATAACACGTACCTTATAAAATATGAAAAAGAGGATATGCCCCAGTATAAATTTGCCCAAACCATAGCCCAAACGGAGGGCGCAACCCTGCTTAATTACGGCTTTTTGGATGGCGGCTTTTACTTTGCGGCAGACCTTATGCCCACCTGCAAGTATTTTTGCAAGCTTAATTTTGAAAGCGAAGAGATGACAAACGAAACCGAAAGCTGTATATTGGAATCAAAAGTAGACTTTGTGGTTACTCAGGATAAGCGGCTGGAGGAAAGCTTTGGCAAAGAGTTAAATTATACCTGCGTTGAAGAGGCAACACACTATTTTCAAGGCGCAAATCATAAATATTATTTGTATAAAAGAAATGAGTAGAGATTTTTCTCTACTCATTTTTAACTTGTATTCCCGGCTACGAACGAAGTAAGTAGTGGAAGTGTTAGTATTTTCTGCGGACACGTGCCGCAGAAAATACACCTTAGATTTTTGCGAGTGCCGCTTGCGGCGCGAGGCGCGAGCGAACAAAAATAAAAATCTTTAGTATTTTGGGGTCCCCGCTACGAACGAAGTGAGTAGTGGGGTAATTTTAGCAAGCAAAAAGCTCAAATTTAAGATAATCAAGAAGGTCTGTGCATTTAAAACCTACGGTGCTGGCGTCTATTTGATAAGCGCCGGGATAGAAGGAGGCACGGTAAGCAGTTTGATGCTTCTTAAAGGATACCTTAACGTCAAATTCCTTGGGCAGGGCTATATGGCACTTCTTTAAGTCACCGGAAAGTGCCTTAAATGCCGCCTCCTCTATAAGCTCGCAGGCTTTTTGAGGCTGAAGTGACATAGAGCAGTTGCCTCTGCCTTCGCTTACGGGTACCGTTGTAATGCCGTTTATATGCTCCTTTGCTGCAAGGCAAATGCCCTTGTCGCCCGTAAGCATTGCTACGGGTACGCCGAAATACTCGGCAATATAAGAGTTCATAAGAAACTCGCTGGTGGTAACGCCGTTAATGGTGTAGGAGAAATTGTTGCACGTCATGGTGTGGGAAAGTGGATTGCTTCCCGTTCCCGCCGCATTGTGATAGCCGGTAAAGATAACTGCATCAAAGCTGTTATCAAGCCCCGTCATCATAGAGAAGGGATCTCTGCTCCAAGAGCGAATAAGCTTAACCTCCTTGGGCAGCTTATCGGGATAAATGTTGCGTGCCGTGTCATGGGCATCCTTAATAATTATTTCATCAAGAGTGTTTCATTCTGAAATTTTAGACCAACTGTTATCAGAAGGTTTTAAAGAAGAAAATATTATAAATATAGGTGAAACATGCGACAGATTAAGTCGCTTGCAATACTTTGATTTGCCAGAGTTAAAAACTGATATGAATAGAAAAGAAATTTTTGTCGATGGTGGTTGCTACGACGGGAAAAATTCCTGTGAATTCAAAAAATGGTGTGACAATACAGGTGTAAAAGAATCTTTTATTTACGCTTGGGAACCAGACCCTAAAAACCTCGAAGCATGTAAATCAACGCTTGATGCTAACCAATGTCATTATAAAATAATAGACAAAGGACTTTGGTTTGAAAAAGATACTCTTTGTTTTACAACTGCAGACACTTCCTCCGCAATTTGTGAGAACGGAAATGTTTGTATTGAAGTTGATAGCATAGATAAT
>JAZUNS010000180.1:0-4451 GCA_045604285.1 Eubacteriales bacterium | reverse complement strand
ATAACCGAGTTTGTTAATAAAAAAGCCGAATATACCCTGTCGGAAGAAGAAAAAACAGCAATCAGAGAGACCTTTTATAACGAATACTGTAAAGAGGATGATCCCTATAGCGATGGGATATCACGTGCAGAAATAGGCGTGTATTACGGCGAATATAACGGCTGGCAGGTCGTGGCTATGCGGGACACACATTGGCAGTATCCTGAAGAATTAGGTTGGCATTATATACATACGCTCAACGGTTATACCTTCTATTATATTTGGGATGAGCTATTTGCCGTAAAAGACGGGAAGATTTACGAGCTGTGGAAGGTATACGAAAGCGGTTCTCTTACCGATGCGGAAATTCGTGACATAGCAATACAATACGGCACCGTTCCCGCAGACCTTTGGGATGACGAAACCTCGTTTGAAACAGACGAAAACGGATCTTATCCCTTGGTGCGCAACATCTTTGGCGATGCAAACAACGACCGCAAGGTAGACAGCATTGATGCAGCGTGGATACTTAAGTACGACGCAGGCTTGGTGGAATAAAAGCAAGATTGGATAAAGGCAAATACAGAAAAGGAGTGAACAGCATGAAAAACATTACAAAAATTATAGCGGCGGTGTTGCTGTTGCTTTCTTTGATGACAACCGTAGTTTCTGCTAAAGAAGCAAAGAACTGTTCGCAGGCGACAAGTCAAGGTGCTGAAGCATCTGCCCAATTAGAGGAAGCATCTCCTGAAAAACAATATACCAGCCGCAAGGCGTTTGCCATATCCGTAAACGGCGACGTAAACGGTGACGGCAAGATTGACAGCCTTGATGCGGCGCAGGTGCTTAAGTACGATGCAGGGATTGTAACCGAATTTGTCAATAAAGAATACAACCCTACGCTTACACCCGAAGAGGAACGCTCGCTTTGTGAAGCTTATTGGGAGTATTGGATGCCTAACAAGCCATATAATGAGGAGAGCAATGACGTACAAGTAGGTGCGTATTACGGCACCTATAATGATGGGCACACGGCGTATTTTTGGGATTCTTTTTTACAGGAAGGTGATATGGTAATAGAACTTGAAATAGGAGGCTATATATATACCAACGGATCGACCAGGCAAATACAATATGTTAAAGACGGTATGATTTGCACTGTTGAAGAAGCTTATACAAAAGGTGATTTAACGGATGATGACGTTTATAAAATACTTTTACAAAGCGGAACTTTGCCGGCAAATCTCTGGCGAACGATGGATCCCATTGAAAAAGAATATTTAAGTATGTATAAGCACTTAGTATACAATATTTTTGGTGATGCCTCCGGTGACCGCAAGGTAGACAGCCTTGATGCGGCGTGGATACTTAAGTACGACGCAGGCTTGGTGGAATAAAAGCAAGATTGGATAAAGGCAAATATAGAAAAGGAGCGAACGGTATGAAAAACATTACAAAGATAATAGCGGTTGCGTTAATAATATTGTCTTTTGGCACAACAACTGTATATGCATCTTTGGATGCCCTTTTGGGCGGGCCTGTGTTGGCGGTTCCCGGGAACAGCGAGCCTACGGGGCAGTACGGCAGCGTGCAGGCTTTTGCTATTTCCGTAAACGGTGACGTGAACGCTGACGGCAAGGTTGACAGTCTTGATGCGGCGCAGATATTGAAGCGTGATGCAGGCACAATAACCGAGTTTGATAACAAGGAAGCTGAATATACGCTGACGGAAGAGGAAGAGCTGACCGTTCGTGAAATCTTTTGGAATGAACATATCAAAGGAGACGGTATTAACGACGGGATAGAACGGGCAGAAGTCGGTCGTTATTTCGGCGAGTATAACGGATGGAAGGTTATACGTCTTACGGATACAGATAGGCCGCTTCCTGAAGAAGTGGGTTGGCATTATGTATACTCACTTAATGGATATATATTCTATTATGAAGGAAGCCATATTTACGCTGTAAAAGATGATTCGATATATGTGCTGTGGGAGGCTTACGAGAACGGGATTCTTACTGACGAGGATATCCGCAATATAGCAATACAAGACGGTACGGTACCGGCAGACATTTGGGTAGATGCTTATAAATGGGAACCGAACGAAGACGGCACCTATCCCTTGGTAAGCAATCTTTTTGGCGACGCAAACAACGACCGCAAGGTAGACAGCCTTGATGCGGCGTGGATACTTAAGTACGACGCAGGCTTGGTGGAATAAAAGCAAGATTGGATAAAGGCAAATAGAAAGCCACGGAGAGATCCGTGGCTTTCAATCTGATGACAAACCTTGTCATCAGATTGGCAGAGTGCTGAGAAAGAGCGCAGACGAAACGAACCGAGGCGAGAACTGTACTAACGTACTGTGAGCCGAGGTTCGTTTTGAAAAATACGATAAATTGCAGAAAAGTCGGGATAAATTCCCGACTTTTCAACTTTGTTGTAATTGATTTTTTATATTTTTCGTGTTCTGTGCCTTTGTCAGTGGTCTGAAAGCCACGGAGAGATCCGTGGCTTTATATTATGGTGCGATAAGTAGGAGGTTAAATACTTTTTCGCAGGTGGATGTCTTACCAATATCTTTCAAAGTCAACCAATACGGTTCTGTCCTCAAGGGGCATAAGAACTATTTTGCCGTCAAGCTCGGTAGAACCGTCATAGCTGAATTCAACGGCGTAGGTCCCGTCCTCTGCCGAATATATGCAATTAAGCGCTCTGCCTTGATAATCGCCGGGGCCCATACCTGCGGCACGGCAAACAATGGCTTGGCGTTGCGCATCGTAGGTCCAGCGCTCGTAGGACCAACCGTCGGCGGTTACGGCGCTCCAGTCGGGGCTTTGGTTGGTGTAGTACAGACATTTGCTTTCAAGCTCTTCAAGGGTTATCACGTTTATTTCCGTTCCGCTTTCATCTACGCCTTTTGTGATTTCCATATCAAAGGGGCCCCAATAAAGGGAGTATATGGCGTCTTCAACGGTCCAGTTGGCTATATCGGGCCTGATGTTTTCGCTTACCAACGATTCCGCCAGGCATTTGTATTGGTCTCTGCCGTAAAACTTTTTGGTATGAGCAAAGCCGCAGTCGTAGCAAAGCCTTTCGGCGGTTACGTACTCGCTGCTAAGGGTGGGCATCTCCTTGGGCCGCCAGTGGCCGAAGTTGTGGGTAAGCTGATAGGATACGGGCTGTATGCCGTTTTCGGTAATATTAAACACCAAGGTCTCATAGGTTTCAATTTCGTTTATATCGTAAATGGAGGGGGGACAATAATGCTTTTCAAGCACAACCGAGCAGGTGTTATCGGAATTTACGGTAAATTCCGTTACCGCCCAATAGTATTCAAAGCCGCCTACTGCGTCCGTATCGTAAGCAACTGAGTCAGATGCGCTGTCATACCCGCTTACCGTTGACCAATCAACGGTAGTGTTAAAATACCGTTTTGCGGTTTTGTTAAGGTCGCTAACCTTGTATATGCAGCGGTAATCACTGACGGTAAAGGGGGTAAATTCAAATATAAATTCTAAGTTATAGCCGGTATAGTTTTCAAAATAACCGCCGTCGTATATAAACGCCAGCTTCGTTGCCGCCGCTTTCACAAAGGCGTCAAAGGTATAGGGATCGCTCTTTTCGGTGCCGCAGGTCGTACAGCCGTATTGCTTGCTGCCGTCGGCGGTTTTGGTGGGGTATACCGTTTCGGTCAGTTCGTATTGATGCCCAAGTTCGCTTTCCAGGGAAACAAATACAAATCTGCCGTCTGCCTCTTCAAGGGTTACAACGCCGTCGCCTTCTTCCGAAGAGTTAACGCCTACCGTTTTTATGCGTACAAGATAGGTGCCGTCTGCACCTTCTTCAACGCCGGTGGCTGTGGTTTTGTAAAACGCATCGTTAGTCACGGGGATCTCAACAAGGTCGGTGCCGGGGTTGTACAAGTCGCAGGTTCTAAAGTCGCAGCTTGCGCCGAAATACTCCTCGGCGGCGGCTTGCATATCGGCTACCTTAAAGCAGCGTTGGTTGTAGTCGTTTTCCGTATAGGGCGTCATCTCCATAAGCCAACACGCCAGCATATTAAGGTTATCTGCATAGGAATCTCGGTTGTTGGTGCAGTAGACGTAATCTCTCAGAATACCGTTTGCTATGACCTCGCCAAGCTCCATAATTTCCTCGGTGTTAACGTCTGCGCTTTCCTCGGAGACTTCGGCAGAGCTTTCCTCAGAGATTTCGGCAGAGCTTTCCTCGGAGGACTCGGCGGAGCTTTCCTCAGAGACTTCGGCAGAGCTATCCTCGGAGGACTCGGCAGAGCTTTCCTCGGAGGACTCGGCAGAGCTATCCTCGGAGACTTCGGCAGAGCTATCCTCGGAGGATTCGACAGAGCTATCCTCAGAGGATTCGGCAGAGCTATCCTCAGAAACGTTTGTATCGGCGGATGCGTTGGCAGCTACGTCATCGCCGTTGGAGGGGGCATCGTTACCAAGGCT
>JAZUNS010000179.1:0-7217 GCA_045604285.1 Eubacteriales bacterium | reverse complement strand
CTGAGAAAGAGTGCAGACGAAACGAACCGAGGCGAAAACTGTACAAAAGTACTGTGAGCCGAGGTTCGTTTTGAACGAAAAATTACGATAAATTGCAGAAAAGTCGGGAAGCTTTCCCGACTTTTCAACTTTTTTGTAATTAATTTTTTATATTTTTTGTGTTCTGTACCTTTGTCAGCGGTCTGAGTGGCTGTAAAGAAAGCATCGTTTCTTTACAGCCACCGTGTTTTAAAGTGATATAAAATTAAATACGCTTTGGGGTGTGGTGCATCCCAGATAATGAAGGGTATGGGCGGCGTATCTGTCAAAATCCGTATGCTCTACAAGTCTGAACACGGCGGCGCACATATCCGTAAAGTCTGTTTCCTTCTTGTCGCCGTGGCTTACACCCAAGCTTAAAAAGCGCAAAAGACCGTAAACCGCACAAATTGCAACAAATTCCGTCCAGGGGCTTTCAGGACGGTCCTGGAAGGGAAAACGGGCAAAAAACATATGGTTTACCAGCAGTTGCTCCAACCATATCTGCCACGTGGGAAAAAGCTTTTCAAAGCTTTCCTTGGCTATGCGGTAATCTGCAAGGACGTCATTGCTATTGCCAAAGTATTCAAGGGCTTCTTCTCCGTATTTGCAGATGCTTTCACTTCTCTTATCCAATATGGCAAGCAAGGCGCTCATCATTTCTATGCCCGATTTCAGGTGCAGCTCGCTTACCTCAAGTTGCCGTGGCGGTATAAAGCTTTTTTGTTTAAGCAGGGCATTAAGGCCTTCCACGTCTTGCCCCTTTATAATCGGCTCAAGCTCTTTAAGGGCAAGCCCTAAATCGATAAGTCTGTCTGCTATGCCCAAGCTGCGGTTTTGCATTATCCCGATAAGCCAAAGCCGTATCTCCTTTTCCTTACCCATGGTGGGAAAGGGATATTCACGGTCTGCCATGGGCGGCGGTGTTAACGGCAGCAGAAGTCTTGTAAATTCCAACGGCGCCACCTGCTTAAACAACAGCTCGCAAACAGCCTCACAACTGTTGGCAAAGGCACATTCCGCCTCTGGTTTTGTGCGCACGCTGCGGGGATAAAGTCGGCAAACGTGAGAGAGATACCCCTCACCCAGCTCGGCGTGGATAGCACAGCGGCCGTCCTCCATGTGTAAGGGGCATACGCCGTCATATCGTGGTACTATCTGGGCATAAGCGTCGGGCGTGGGCGACAGCGAAACCTTAACGCCTACGTCAAGTCTGTGCCTAAGCTCCTCGCTGCACTCGCAGCTGCCAAGTCTAAAATAATCGTCAAGAGAGATGGTAATGGGCCACCCCTCGCAACAGGGCTTTCTGCATTCACCCATTTTGCAAGCAAAGCTTGCAAAGGGCGTGGGGATAAAATATTCGTGTTCCTTTGCCATGGTAAAAAACAGCTTTCTAAAAAATTACACAAAAAATATAGCACTAAATTTTTTCGTTTGCAATAGAAATTTTAAAAAAATATGAAAATGACGAGGGGATCACCCTCGTCATTTCAAGCTGATGACAACCTTTGTCATCAGCTTGGCAGAGCACTGAGAAAGTGTGCAGACGAAACGAACCGAGGCGAAAACTGTACAAAAGTACTGTGAGCCGAGGTTCGTTTTGAACGAAAAATTACGATAAATTGCAGAAAAGTCGGGATGCTTTCCCGACTTTTCAACTTTTTTGTAATTGATTTTTTATATTTTTCGTGTTCTGTGCCTTTGTCAGCGGTCTGAGACGCTTTTTATAAGCGTGTTCATCCTTTTAAAATTTTTTAATTATACCTGCGTCAAGCTTAAGAATCTGCGCCGCGTCAAGGCTGCTTACTCTGCCGTCGCCGTTAACGTCTCCGTTGGCAAGCTGTTTTTCCGAAAGCTCGCAAATGCTTGCATCGTATCTTAATACGTAGGCGGCGTCCAAAGAGTTAACCTTGCCGTCCAAATTTACGTCACCCTTAATGCCTTGAATTATGGTGGTAAAGCCTTCACCAACCTCTATCTTTACGCTTTTGTAGTTGGTTGCATAGTCCTGCACCTCAAGGTAAAAGCTGTCTTCCGTGCCGAAATCTACGGCGGAAAGGTCAATGGTAACCTCTATATAATCGTTGGGCTTAGAATCGGTAATTGCAGTTTGGTAAAGCATATTATCGTACTCGCCCGTGTAAACAAACAGGTTGGATATATAGCGGTTATCGCAGGAGCGCACCGTAAGCTTTCTTGTCTTTGCGTCCCACTCGTATTGCAGGACGGGCGCCGTGTTGTCTACGTAGATATAATACTCACGCTCACACACGGGCACGGCGTTTTCGTATTCCAAAAGCGTCTCAAAGGTAACCTTAAGCTTGGTGCCGTCCTCAACGTATACGGTATTGCCGTTGCCGTCATAACAGCTTCCGTCCCAGGTAAAATAGGTCCCCTGCAAAAATGCGCCCTCGGCGGTATCATAAAAGTTTTTAACGCCGTAGATGGTGTTGTCAACGTAATAAACGTCCCCCGTTTTGGCATCGCTTACGGTCATTGTTATCTGCTTTACGTTCCTTAAAAGGGAAGGGTAGAAGGTAAAGCTGTCGCTTAAGCAGTTGCCGTTGTTGCCTGCCGATGCAAACGCCATACGGCTGCTGTCAAACTCTATCCAATCGTACAAATTATCGCCCAAATAGCCTATAAGCTCCTCGCCGTTGCTTAAATAGCCTTCGTTAAAGCCCACGTCCATGTCAAGCATTTCGGTGTATCTGTTTGGATCCTTGCCGTCTTTATCAAGGTCAGCCATGGCGTTTACAACGGCATCCCAATCGTGGGCTTCAAAGGCGGGTGCGGCGCACCAATCACCGTAAAAGCCCATAAAGGTTTGTTTTATTACGTTGCTTTTTCCGTTAAGGTTAAGGTATATATAGCCCTCTACAAAGCCGCCGTTTACATAGGCAGCAAGATAATCAAGTGCCGCTTGCTTAAGGGTAACGGTAAAGGTAAGCTCAACCCTCTTTACGCCCTTGGGTACGGTATACACGCCGTTGCTGCTGCTTAAGTCGGCAGATACCGCCACCGTGGCTTCCAAGGCGCGGCTTGTAAGGGTGTTGTAGTAAGCGCCGCCGTAGGATACGTGCTTGTCACACAGCGTATACGCCTTGCCTAAGGAGAAGGTCAAGGCCTTGTCAGCCTCCTTCTCAAGCACGGTCTTAAACTTAAAGGTGCCGCTTTTTGCAGGGTCGTCGCCTATGCTCATAACGGGTTCGTCAAAGGCGGCAACTGCCGCTGTAAAGCTTGTATAGTTGGGTATACCGCCGCCCTGCCTGCGGGGAGAACAGGGAATGCCTATATCATCGTAAATAGGCGTTGCGCTGCTTAATACACGGTCGTAAATTGTATCGTACAGCTCTGCGTCCGTATAGTTTGCGGTTTCCTTAAGCATATCGCTTTTTATGGCAGCAAATGCGCCGGATATAGCGGGCGTTGCAATAGAGGTGCCGCTGTAATATGCGTAGTTGTCGGCTCCGTCGTGGGCGCATATAACGTTTTCGCCAACGGCGGTTATCTCAGGCTTAAGGTCAAGGCTTGGCGTAACGCCCCAGCAGGAAAAATCAGAAACGCATAAGTAATCACCGGAATCGGTGGCGCAGGCTACCGCTATAGAATCCGTATAGCTGGCGGGGTTATTTAAAACGCCGTAATCTGCATAGCCGGCTGTAACGGCATCCACGTGCTTGGCTGCCGTGTAGTGGTTCATGGCGTAGCTCTTGTAGCCCTCGGAAGCCTCGTTGCCTGCGGCGCAAAAAACAAATACGCCCTCATCCTTAAGCTTTTTAAATATGTTGCCGTAAAGCTGGGTCTCCAGCTCATAGTCAAAGGAAAAGCCGTTTTGCGACCCCAAGGAAAGGTTAATTACGTCGGCACCCAGCAAATACGCCTCCTCCATAGCGGCAAAGTATATCGAAGAGTCGGTGTAGCCGTTGCTGTTAAAAACCTTCATGCCCAGTATTTGGGCATTAGGTGCCGCACCCGTAAAGTCAGCGCCGTTGTTACCTGCGGCAACGCTTGCAACCGCAGTCCCGTGGGAGTCTGCGGGGCTTATATCAGCCAAGCCCGTGGTGTAATCGCAGGTATAGGGAATCTTTTGGTTAAGATAGGCGCCGTTTAACCCAAAGGAGGCTTTGCAAAAATTAACCTTCGTTTTGTTAAGTGCCGCATCTGCGGGAACCTTAGACGGGGTGAAAGCCTCGTGCCCTACGGTAATGCCTGTATCCAAAACGGCAATAACCGTTCCGCTGCCGCCTGCATTGCTGCCCGCAAAGGCGGCGGCGCTTTTGTAAGCTGCGGCGTTACCTGCCGTAGCTTTAGGTGCGGCGTATCGGTTGGCAAGATATACCGTAGCAACGCCGTCGTGCTTCTCTATTTCCTTAAGGGTTCCGTAGTCGGTATCCACGGCAACGCCGTTAAACAAAGCACTGTAGCAAAATACCGTTTCGGCGTTGTAATCCTCCTCAATAGCCTTTTGCAGGGCGGCACCGTCGCAATTGCCGTCAAAAACTACTATCGCCCTTATTAAAGCTTTGTCATCCAATTCAAAATCAAGCCTTGATTTAAAGCTTGCACCGGATGCAACGGTGCATAGCTGAACTATTATAAATAAGCAAAGAAAAGCCGAGCATATTCTGTAACCCAAGCGTTTAAGCATAACCTTAATTCCTTTCGTTTTGCTCAATTGTTTCAATACAAAACGATTATACCACCGATATCATGGGTTTGTCAACGAAAATGACGGTTTGTATTATATAGAAAACAAGGAAAAAACAGTTGACAAAAACCCCCTTCAGGAGTATAATTCTTACATTATATTACAGTGGTAAAGTGTTGCCCTAAAGTGGCTTGCACACAATCTGAAAGCGAGGTATACGGTTATGATAAAGGATGTACCCTCCTTGTTTGGTGAATTGGTCTTTAACGAAAGCGTTATGAAGGCAAAATTACCCGAGGAAGCCTTTAAAGCGATGAAGAAGGCGATGGGGGACGGCAAGCGCCTTGATCCCGCATTGGCAGATATCGTTGCTAAGGCAATGCGTGATTGGGCGGTAGAAAAAGGCGCTACCCATTACACGCACTGGTTCCAACCCATGACCGGGATTACCGCAGAAAAGCACGATAGCTTTATTACCCCCACCGCAGACGGCGGCGTTATAATGGATTTTTCGGGTAAGGAGCTGGTAAGGGGCGAGCCCGATGCCTCCAGCCTGCCCTCCGGCGGTCTGCGTGCCACCTTTGAGGCAAGGGGTTATACGGCGTGGGACCCTACCTCCTTTGCTTTTATTAAGGATAGCACCCTTTGCATTCCTACGGCTTTCTGCTCTTACGGGGGCGAGGCTTTGGATAAAAAAACGCCTCTGCTTAGATCTATGGAGGCGATCAATAAGCAAACTATGCGCATACTAAGGCTGTTTGGGAACACCTCGGTTACTTCGGTAAAGACCACCGTTGGCCCCGAGCAGGAGTATTTTCTTATAGATGCCGCAATGTACGAAAAACGCATGGACCTGCGTTTTACAGGCAGAACCCTTTTCGGTGCCAAGCCCCCCAAGGGGCAGGAGCTGGATGACCATTATTTTGGCACCATCCCCACAAGGGTCGTTGCGTTTATGAAGGAGCTGGATAGAGAGCTTTGGCGTCTCGGCGTTCTTGCAAAGACCCGCCATAACGAGACCGCCCCCGCCCAGCACGAGCTGGCGCCTATCTTCAGCACCACCAACATTGCCACCGACCACAATCAGCTTACCATGGAGATAATGAAGCGTATAGCCGCACGCCACGGCTTGGTGTGTCTGCTGCACGAAAAGCCCTTTGAAGGCGTAAACGGCTCGGGTAAGCATAACAACTGGTCCATTTCCACCAGCGACGGCGTAAATCTTTTAGAGCCCGGTGATACCCCCCACGAAAATGCACAGTTCCGTTTGTTCCTGTGTGCGGTTATTCAAGCGGTTGATGAGTACCAGGGAATGCTTAGGCTTTCCGTTGCCACCGCAGGCAACGACCACCGCTTGGGCTCTCACGAGGCGCCACCCGCTATAATTTCCATGTTTTTGGGTGACGATCTTACCGCATTGCTTGACAGCATCGAGCAGGAAAAAGCTTACGATGCCAAAGAAAAGACCCAAATGAAGGTTGGCGTACACGTTTTGCCCCGTTTCCCCAAGGATACTACGGACAGAAACAGAACATCGCCCCTTGCGTTTACCGGCAATAAGTTTGAGTTCCGTATGCCCGGCAGCAGCCTTTCCGTGGCAGGCCCCAACATCGTTCTTAACACCGCCGTTGCAGACGTGCTTGCCCGCTTCGCTTCCAGATTAGAGCAGGCAGAGGATTTTGAAACTGAGCTGCACGAGCTTATCAAGGACACCATAAAGAATCACAAGCGCATAATTTTCAACGGCAACGGTTACGACGATGCCTGGATAAAAGAGGCAACCGAGGAGAGGGGCTTGCTTAATTTGCCCTCCACGCCCGAAGCACTGCTTTGTTATCTTGAGCCTAAGAATATTGAGCTGTTCGGCAGACACGGCGTGTTCTCTGAGACCGAGATAAGATCTCGCTATGAGATATTGGTGGGCAACTATTGCAAGGTTATACATATAGAAGCCCTTACCATGCTTGATATGGTTAAAAAGGATATAATGCCCGCAGTAAGCGCATATACCAAAAAGCTTGCGGACAGCATCAGCGCAAAAAACGCCCTGTCTATGGATTTGTGCGTTGATTACGAAAGCGGCGTGCTTAAAAAGCTGTGCAGCATATTGGGCTTGATATCTGCAGGTGCCGCCGATTTGGAAGCAACACTTGCAGGCGTAAAGGCGATAGACGACCGCCAAAAAGCGGCAGAGTATTACCGTGACCGCGTTCTTGTTGCCATGAAGACCCTGCGCACTGCGGTTGACGAGGCAGAGACCGTCACCGACCGTGACGCATGGCCTTATCCCTCTTACTCTCAGCTATTGTACGGCATAGAATAAAATTTTAACGAAAAGGAGAAAAAGCGTTATGAGTAATAAGGAAATACCTTACAAAATATATTTATCGGAAGATGAGATGCCCAAGGCTTGGTATAACCTTCGTGCAGATATGAAGGATAAGCCTGCTCCTTTGCTTAATCCCGCAACGGGCAAACCCATTACTTTAGATGAGCTTAGCCACATTTTCTGCAAAGAGCTGGCAGAGCAGGAGCTTAACGATACCGA
>JAZUNS010000178.1:0-2365 GCA_045604285.1 Eubacteriales bacterium | reverse complement strand
GGCTTTTAAGCCCCGCACAGCCCGAAAACGCCCCTTTGCCTATGGAGGTTACGCTGTCGGCTATAACCACGGTTTCCACCTGCTCTTCCAGGTAAAAAGCGTAGGTGCCTATATAGGTTACGCCCTCTTCTATAACTATCTTTTTTACGTTTTGTCCTCGCCAATCGCCGCCGAAGCCGTTATCGTCTGCCATGGCGCCTTCGCCGCTGAAGGTAAGGGTGCCTTCCTCATCCAAAATCCATTTAATCGAACCCGTAGAGCCTATCAATACCTGCCCTGCGGCGGCGGTAAAGCAAAAAGCCCCCAGGCAAACAGCGGTACAAAGTATTACCGAGATAATTTTACTTGCGATTTTCATAGATATCCCCTCCTGTTTTTTGTTGTACGTATATAAGACGAACAAGAAGCAAAAAACTCTCACCCCATTTTTAAAAAAACAAAATATATTTTTTAAAACGTGTTATTCAAAAAAAGTAATATCTGCGGGCATGCGCCGCAGAAAAGACTTTTTTAATTTTAAAAGTGCTCTCTTTGGGAAAATCAGGTGAGTATAAATAAAGAATTATAAACGCCTTATTCTACTCTTTTACAAAAGATGCCTCGGCACTTATGTACCGAGGCGTTTGTGTTGGTATTTAAATTATAACCATATTTTCTGCGGACATGCGCCGCAGAAAATATACCTTAGTTTTCGCAAGTGCCACGAAGTGGCGCGCAGGCGCGAGCGAACGAAAATGGTGTCGTTCTGTTTTTTATTGGGGTCCCCGTTGCGAATGAAATGAGCAATGGGGTGTCTGTTCGGGGTCCCCGCAAAAGCGCAGCTTTTGTGGGGTGTATTATTTCGCATCATGTCTAAGTATCCAAGCGGCGTCAAGGCTGTTTACTTTTCCGTCGCCGTTAATATCACCATTGGGGATATAGCCACCGTGGGCTTTTTCTATAATACCTGCATCGTATTTAAGCACGGTGGCAGCGTCAAGACTGCTTATTCTGCCGTCAAGGTTTACGTCGCCTTGTTGGGCGTCGGGCATATTGATATAACTGCCGTCGGCAAAGATTATGCAGGCAGAATGAAGGGCTTGGTTATAGGTGCCTACCCTTATCTGCTCCCATTGCTCCTTGGTGCCTTCAAAATACACGGTTTTAAGGCCGTTGCAGCTATGGAAGGCATAGCTGCCTATTTCGGTTACGCCTGCCGGTATGGTAAGGCTTATAAGGCTTGTGCAATGGGCAAAGCCCCACCAACTGATTTCGGTGATGTTTTGGGGCAGATCTACGCTTATTAGGCTTTCGCACCCCTGAAAGCCGCCGAAGACTGCGGTAAGGCTTTGGGGCAGGTCTATGTATTTAAGCTTGTCGCAATCGCCAAGTGCGTTGTGGCCTATAATTTCCACGCCCTGGGCTATCTCAAGATTTTCAAGGGATTTACAGCCGTAAAAGGCGTTGGAGCCTATCTCTTTTACGCCCCCGGGCACGTTTGCCGACTTTAGAGCGGTGCAACCGCAAAATGCGGAGTTGCCCAGATAAGAAACGCCCTTGGGCAAGCTTATGCTTTTTAACGACGTACAATTTTTAAAGGCGCCGTCGCCTACGTAGGTAAGCTCTGCAGGCAGGGTGACCTCGGTAAGGGCAGAGCAATCCTCAAAAGCATCTGCGCCTATGGCAGTAACGCTGCCGTCGGTGGGGATAATACTGTTCTTACAGCCCTTTATAAGAGTTTTGCTTGCCGTTTCGATAAGGCAATTATCCGTACTGTGGTACACGGTGTTGCCCTCGGCAACGGTTATGCTTTCCAAGCCTGCAAGCCCGTCCAGCGCCCAAGGTGCGGAGGTAAGGCTGACGGGGATACTTACGGATTTCAACCCTTCACAGCCATTAAAGGCGTTAGAGTCTATCTCCTCAACCCCTTCACACAGGGTAAGAGAATTAAGAGAAGTACAGTTTGCAAAGGCGTAGTAGCCCACGGTTTTAACTGCGGCGGGTATAACCACGCTTTCAACGCCGCTATGCCTGAAGGCGTAGTCGGCTATAGCTGTAACGCTGCCGTCGGTGGGAATGGTGCTGTTATTACAGCCCTTTATAAGGGTTTTGCTTGCCGTTTCTATAAGGCAATTGTCTGCGCTGTGGTACACGGGGTTGCCCTTTTCAACGGTTATGCTCTCCAGACCGGCACAGCAGTAGAAGGCTTCTTCCCCTATTTGGGTGACGTGTTTGGACAAAGAAAGGCTTTTAAGCCCCGCACAGCCCGAAAACGCCCCTTTGCCTATGGAGGTTACGCTGTCGGCTATAACCACGGTTTCCACCTGCTCTTCCAGGTAAAAAGCGTAGGTGCCTATATAGGTTACGCCCTCTTCTATAACTATCT
>JAZUNS010000177.1:0-25723 GCA_045604285.1 Eubacteriales bacterium | reverse complement strand
AACAAAAAGCAGGTAAGACTTAAGGATGTATACGAGGCGTTTTATGATACAGGCATAGGCAGAGAGGGATATTCTGTCATCGGTCAGGGTAAAATTGCAGAGGTTCTTTCACAAAAAGGCGACGAAAGACGTAGCATTTTTGAAGAAGCTGCCGGTATATCCAAGTTCAGGTATAAGAAGGTTGAAGCCGAGCGAAAGCTTGCCGCTACCGAGGCAAATCTTTTGCGTGTAGCGGATTTGGTTGGAGAGATTGGTTCACGCCTTGGCCCTCTTGAAAAAGAGGCTGAAAACGCAAAGAAATTCCTTACGCTAAGTGAAGAAAAAAAGGGGCTTGAGATAAGCCTTTGGTTAGATCGCATTGACAAAGTGCGTGATGAGCTGAACAGAAGCGAAGAGCTTATTGCAGGCGCTGCTCAGGCTCTTTCTGTTGCTGATGAAAAAATAAGCTCTATAGAATCCGGTGCGGACAAGTTGTATTTATCAGGTAATGAGATTGGCAAAAAAATTTCGGAAACTGAAAGACTGATCAGCGATATAGGCTTAAAGTTAAGCGCAGCAGACGGAAAGCGTGCGCTAAAATCCAATGATATTGCACATTTTGAAAAGCTTATTGCCAACAGTATTACAGAAAAAGAAAACTCAATTGCTGAACAGAAAAGATTAGAAGATAGTATAGGCGCCGCAGAAGAGGCTTGCTTGAACGCAGAGAAAGCTTTGGCAGAAATCAAGAGTAATTTTGCAGACGCAGAAAGCAGCTATAGCGAAAAGCGAACCGCCTATACGGAAAAAACAATTGCAAGAAACGATATTCAAAGGGCGTATACAAGCGCACTTGAAAAACGAACAAAAGTATCTACGGCTTATGCATCCGTAAAAGCTAATCTTGAAAATGCCAAGAAGAACGCAGCAACGAGCGCTGAGGAGATTAGCGGCTTTGAAGCCAGAATAGCAGATATTGCTCAAAATTTTGAAAGACTAAAGACAGAGCTGGCTTCGGCAAAAGCTGTGTTATCTGAAGCTGAAGAGACCTATAAGGCGGCAATGGCCAAGGTCGAGGAAGAGGATAAAGAGCTTGTCAAGATAAAAGAAGCAAATAACGAGTTGGCTCTTAATATCGCATCTTTAAAGCAACAAAGAGAGAACTTAATGAGAATGGAAGCGCTGTTGGAAGGCTATTCTGACAGTGTTAAGAACGTTATCGGCGCAGCTAAAGAGGGTAAAATACTTTGTAAAAACAAAAATGCCGTTTTGCACGGTACGGTTTCTTCGGTTTTAAATACCGATGAGAAATACGTGGTGGCTTTGGAAACTGCCTTGGCTACGGCTGTGCAATACATAATCGTTGACGATGAAGAGGATGCAAAGGCTTGCATCAGATACCTAAAAGAAACCGGCGGCGGCAGAGCAAGCTTCCTTCCCATAAGCACGGTTAGGGGACCTAAAGCTGACGTAACCAATCTTAAAGATTTGCATGGTTATATTGGTATAGGTTGCGACCTTTGTAAGTATGACGTTAGATTTAAAGATATTTTTACAAAGCTGTTGGGCGAAACCATCGTTGCCTCCGATATTGACAGTGCAGCGATTATAGCAAAGGCTTGTGGGTACAGACTTAGGATAGTTACACTTGACGGTCAAGTTATACATCAAGGCGGTAGTTTTACCGGCGGCTCTTCAGCAAAGCGTGTGGGCATTTTAACGCGTAGCATAGACATTGAGCGTTTAGGTAACATTATTGCAAAAAAGGAAGCAGAGTATAAAAAAGCGCTTGAACTTCAAGAGAGCGTTCAGGACAAAAAAGATGACCTTTTGTCTGCAGCAGAGAGCGCATCGGTGCGTGTAACAGTTGCAAAGAGCAAGCGTGACAGCTTTTCTAATTCGGTAAGCGTTGAAAGTATGCGCCTTGAAGAAGAAAAAAGGCGCTACAAGCATTTTACCGACAGCAGCGACGGTATTACAAAGGAATTATTACTTTTAACGGCTGAAGCTGAAACAAAGCAGACTGAGCTATCTGTGGCCGAAGAAGAAGCACGCAATCTTTCCGAACGTCTTGCACTTGCGGTCAGAGAAGCAGAAAATGCTGAAAAGGAAGCTAATATCTACAGCGAAAACCTTAACAAAATGCGCCTTTTGGTTATAGAAAAAGACAATGCTCTTTTGAGGTTAAAAGAGAAGCTTAACTCAATTATGGACAGACGCAAAAACATTTCTGTCAGAATTCGAGAATGTGAGCTTTCTAAAGAAAGAGCCGAAGAGCAAATAAGTAAAAGCAAAAGTGATATTTTGCTTATCGAGGAAGAAGAAAAGAGCTATAACGAAGAAAAAAACGGTCTGTTAAAGGTTATAGAAAACCTTATTGCCGGCAGAGAAGATAACGAAAAGAAGGCGAACGAATTGCGTTTAAAGTTAAAAGAAGCGCAAAGCGAAAAAGAAGAAGCTTTTCGTTATCACACAACTCTTGAATCAAGGCGCAGCTTACTTACCGGTGAGTACGAGGAAGTTTCAAGCAAGCTTTGGGATGAATACGAGCTTACTTATTCTTCAGCCGTACAGTTTAGACTGCCGGAAGAGAATATGAAAAAGGCACCTTCAAGGCTTAATTCTCTGAAAAGTCAAATCAAAGCAATGGGCAGCATAAACGTAAATGCCGTTGAAGAGTATAAGGAGACAAAAGAGCGTTATGATTTTTATACCGCTCAAATAGATGACCTTAACAAAACCAGGAGAAGTCTGGATAACGCTATTGAGAAGCTTGAGACGAATATGAGAAGTGCTTTTCGCCAAACCTTTGAGCAGATTAACACGGCTTTTGGAGAAGTGTTTGCTGAGCTTTTCGGCGGCGGTACGGCTAAGTGTATTTTGGAGGATGAAAACAATCCCTTGACTTGCGGCATTGATATCGTTATCCGCCCGCCCGGAAAGAGCGTTAAAAATATAAACTTGCTTTCCGGTGGCGAGCAGAGCTTTGCGGCAGTTGCGTTGTATTTGGCTTTGCAAAGAACCAATCCGGCGCCGTTCTGTATTTTTGACGAGATTGAATCAGCTTTGGATGAGGTAAACGTATCTCGACTTGCAACTTACATTAAGAATCATAGTGAAGCTACACAATTCATTATGATTACCCATCGTAGGGGCACGATGGAAAATGCAGACGTTATTTACGGTATTACAATGAAAGAAAAAGGTGTATCCGATTATATCAAATTGGATATAAAGGCATTGGAGCAGAACGTTAACTATAAGTAAAGGAGTACTTAATGAGCTTTTTTGATAAACTTAAAAATGGTTTAAAAAAGACAAAAAATGCCCTTATGGGCAAAATCGATTCTCTGTTTTCGTCATACGATAAAATCGACGATGATTTTTACGATGACCTTACGGACGTATTGATAACTGCCGATCTTGGCGTTCCTACTGCTGATTACGTGACCGAGCGTTTGCGCAGTGAGGTTAAAGAGAATCGCATAAAAACCGCTACTGAAGCTAAAGAGCAATTGTTAAAGATTCTTGCAGATACCGTAGGGAGCGGCGAAGGATTGAATCTTTCTACCTCTCCTGCCGTTATTCTTGTAATAGGTGTAAACGGAGTAGGCAAGACCACCTCTATAGGTAAAATTGCCTTGGATTTAAAAAGAAAAGGCAAGAAGGTTGTGCTTGCGGCTGCAGATACATTCAGAGCTGCAGCTATAGAACAGCTTGAGGTCTGGGCGGAAAGAGACGGAGTTTCTATTATTAAACAGAATGAGGGCGCAGATCCTGCTGCGGTTGTATTCGATGCAATCAGTGCTGCAAAAAAGCAGGGTGCGGACGTTCTTATAGTAGATACCGCAGGCAGACTTCACAATAAAAAGAACCTAATTGACGAGCTTGCTAAGATAAACAGAGTAATCGAGAGAGAGCTTGCAGGTTGCGCTAAGGAAACGCTGCTGGTTCTTGATGCGGTTACCGGTCAAAACGCTTTGGTTCAAGCAAAAGAATTTGCTAAGGCTGCCAGCATTACCGGTATTGTATTGACTAAGCTTGACGGAACGGCAAAGGGCGGCATAGTTTTAGCTATTAAGCGTGAGCTTGGCATACCCGTTAAGTATATTGGCGTTGGCGAAGGCGCAGAGGACTTACAGCCCTTTAACGGAGAAGAATTTGTAAAGGCGATGTTTGAATAATGAGAACTATTGTAATTGCAACAAATAACGCCCATAAGCTTGCGGAATTCAGACGTATTTTTTCAGGAAGCAACTATAAAATTTTATCTATGGCAGACGTAGGCTTTGTAGGTGAGGTTGAAGAAACGGCAGATACTTTTGAAGGTAACGCTTTCCTTAAAGCTAAAGCCGTTTCCGATTTCACGGGGCTTTGCGCTGTCGCTGATGACAGCGGTCTGCAGGTAGACGCTTTGAACGGAGCCCCCGGGGTGTTTTCTGCCAGATATGCCGGTGAGGGTGCTTCATCCGCTGAATTGATAAATAAGCTTTTGTGTGAAATGAAATCTATTCCCGATGGCAAAAGGGGTGCGGGGTTTGTTTCCGTTATGTGTGCGTGTTTCCCTAACGGTGACAGTGTTTACGCACGCGGCGAATGCAGGGGGCGCATTTTGTCTGAGCCTGCAGGCGATAATGGCTTTGGGTATGACCCTGTGTTCTTTTACGAGCCTTTTGGAAAATCTTATGCTGAGATGGACTCGTCAGAGAAAAATTCAATTAGCCATAGGGCGTTAGCCACAGAAAGTTTGTTGACTAAGCTTGATTCTGTGCACGACAGCGCTTTTGAGCCTATTGAGGCGTGAAAAGCATTTTTTGGTTATCGAGAATTGTTAATGGAATTGGGGTGATTTAATAATGTCCAAAATAAAGATGATGTGGGACGAGGCCGTCGAAATGATTACGTCGGTTGAGTTTTCACCGATTAACGATATCATTGATATTGTTTTAGTTACTGCGATAATTTATTTGACATTTAAATTTTTAAGAGATAGGCGTGCGGGCAAGCTTGCGGCGGGCGTTATCCTCTTCTTTGTGCTTTTGGTTGTAAGCAGTGTTCTGGAGCTTAGGGCTTTAAATTACCTTCTTCAAACAATTACCCAAGCAGGCCTGGTTGCGCTTATTATAGTATTCCAGCCGGAGCTTAGAAGTGTGCTTGAAAAGGTTGGTACGGGTTCGATAAAGAATATTAAGGGTATGTTTACCGGCGCCGGTATGAAGGAGCTTGTTGAAGGCATACAAGAGCTTCGTAAAGCGGCAGAAAATCTCTCTGCTACTAAGACCGGGGCATTGATAGTTATTGAAAACGAAACTAAGCTTGGTGACGTTATTAAAAGCGGTACCGTTATTGATGCGGATATCAGCTCTATGCTGATAGGCAATATATTTTACAATAAGGCGCCCTTACATGACGGCGCACTATTGATACGAAACAACAGGCTTTATGCAGCCGGTTGCTTTTTGCCGCTTTCTCAGGCTCCCAATATTATGAAAGAGCTTGGTACGAGGCATAGGGCTGCCATTGGTATAAGCGAGGTAAGCGATGCCGTTGTTATTATCGTATCTGAAGAAACGGGCATAATATCCGTTGCAAGAGACGGTAATTTGGAAAGAGGGCTTTCCGGTGCGGCGTTAGAAAAATTGCTTGTTGATTTACTGCTGACCGATAATAACTCCAAGATCATACGCCGCAACAAGGAGGAAGACAATGGAAACAAAAAATAACGCTGTGCAGCAGGAAGAAAAACGCAGTTTTAAAAAAATTAGCTGGTCTTCTGTTGGGTATGTAGCAATTGCTTTTTTGTGTGCGGTCGCTTTGTGGTTTTACGTTGCGGATTATGACAGAATCGTTGAGCGTGAAATTTTAGACGTTCCGGTTGAGTTGGTGTTACCGAACGATCAAAGCCTATCAGTTGAATCGGGCATGGATAAGTATATCAATGTTAAGGTTACGGGGCGCAAAGCGGATGTTATGAATATGACTGCCAACGACCTTCGTGCATCGGTTGACGTATCCGGCGTTAAGGAAGAAACCGACCGAGCCTTTGACGTTCAGGTTGAAGTATTGCGTGAGGGAGTAAGCGTTGTAGACACCAGGAATATCCCATCCGTAACCGTTGTTTTGGTAAGATCGACCTATAAAGATATAAAAGTTATTGCCAATATCGACTATACGATAGATGAGCCGAATTATATCGATACAAACTGCGACCCTCAGTATATTACCGTAAAAGGCTCTGCAAGTATTGTTGACAGTATTTATGCAGCAGAAGTAAGCAAGGACGTTGGTAAGATTAACGGCAATATCTCTACAACCGGTAAGATCGTTCTAAAGGATGCTTCCGGTAATGTTATTCCTCAAGATTATCTCGAAATCGATAAAACCGACGTTACGGTTTATATTGATGCTTACACAAGAAAGGATTTGAACGTTGAGGTTAAATTCACCGGAGGCGTATACGACGTTGCTACCGCAGGTGCCGAAATCAAATGTAACCCTTCCGTTGTTACAGTAAGCGGTCCTTTGAAAAGTCTTGAAAACAGAACTAACGTTGTTATTGAGGTCGACGAAAAGCAGATAACCGAGTCTAACTTCTCGGCAGTACTTCAATTGCCCGATTTGTCTGAACACGTTAGCATAGAGTACGAAAACTTAGAATCGTATGACGTAGAAGTTGCAATTACTCAAAACCTTATTACGTCCGGCGAGGTGGTTGTTCACAAGGATGTTATAAGTATTTTGGAAAGTCAAGGATATCAGGCAACGATAGTCGATATTCACTCAAACGATAACGAGGCGGGTGAGATTGCGTCGGTTATTTTCCGTGGATACTTTGAAACAATAAGAACTATTTCTGAGCAGAAGATAGATTTTTCAGTGAATTTGGCAGATGCCATATACGGATTAGAACTTGATTTTTCTGAAGGCACCGCAATACTGGAGAATGTACCCGTAAATATCGGTTATTCAACATTGCCCGGTGTTTTCACAGGTGACGACGTCTATGCAACCATAGAATTGTCCGTTTCTGAAAACAGCGAGGACGTTGAAAGTAGTGAAGAGTAAGTAGCAGAGAGGCGATTATGAGAGCAAAAGGCGTAGTGGTTTCTGTTGAAGGGAAGAAGGCAACCGTTTCTGTTTTGCAAGAGTCTGCCTGTGCCGGGTGCAGTGCAAGCTGCGCCTCTTGCCATAAAAAAATTGCCCATGAAATTAGCGTAGATAACGTTATTGACGCCTCCGTCGGCGAGGAAGTCTGGGTGGAAAGCTCGGGTGGCAGGATTCTTGCGCTGTGTTTTTTGCTTTTTATTGTACCGCCTATACTTTCGGGCGTTTGTTGCGCTTTATTGTGGAACGTAGTATCAAACGCTGTAATCACCGGTGTATCTATTGGTGTTGCGTTTTTAACGTTTGCGTGTATATATTTAACCGTAGGCAGGGCGTTCTTAAAGAAAAGTAGTTATAGATTAGTAAAAATGTATTGATGATTGGATGAATGATTTAGTGGATAAGCAATGGATAATCAGCGATGTTGACAGAAGTAAGGCGGATAGTATATCTGCTGAATTAGGGCTGTTGCCCCTTACTGCTCGCTTACTTTGTGTAAGGGGACAAGATACTCCCGAAAAAGCAAGAGACTTTCTTAACTGCAACATTGGCTGCAGATACGACCCGTTCCTTTTAAAGGATATGGACAAAGCGGTTGCAAGAATTGAAAAGGCTATACGGAATAAAGAGCGTGTTTGTATATACGGCGACTATGACGTAGACGGCGTTACTTCAACGACGATTCTATATATATATCTAACAGAGCGCGGTGTGCCCTGTGACTATTTTATTCCAAGCAGACTTGAAGACGGATATGGTCTTAATAAGCGTTCAATTGCCGAATTTGCAGGCAAAATAGATTTGATAATTACAGTTGATACAGGCATAACGGCAGTTGAGGAAACCGAGTATGCTTCCACGCTTGGCATTGATATGGTTATTACAGATCATCACAGTTGCAGAGATGTTTTACCCAATGCTTGCGCTGTTGTTGATCCTCACCGAAATGATTGCGAATATCCTTTCAAGCATTTAGCGGGTGTTGGTGTTGTCTATAAGCTTTTAACCGCTTTGGAGGGTAGCGCAGATCCTATTATTGAGCGCTTCGGAGACATTATCGCTATAGGTACGATTGCAGACGTAATGCCGATTGTTGATGAAAATAGGTATATAACAGCACTTGGCATAAAGAAATTGCAGGATACAAAGAATTTAGGGCTTAAGGCTCTTATAGAGCAGTGTAACATTAAAAACTATGACGGTAAAAAGATTAATTCTGTAAACATAGGTTTTACAATAGCCCCAAGGATAAATGCTGCGGGCAGAATTAAGAATGCGAAGAGCGCAGTTGAGCTTCTGTTGGCAAAGGATGCAGAGGTTGCATCTGAGCTGGCTAAAGAGCTGTGCGCCATCAATAAAGAGCGTCAAAATACAGAACAGAAGATTTATGACGAGGTGAAAAAGCAGCTTGAAGCGCGCAAAGGCGATAACGTATACGTTTTAAGCTCTGATGGTTGGCACCAAGGCGTTATTGGAGTTGTTGCATCAAGATTGACTGAGCGATATAGCCAGCCATCTATTCTCTTTAGCTTTGACGGCGATGTTGGTAAAGGCAGTGGGCGCAGTATAAAGGGCTTTTCAATGTTAGACGCTCTTAAGCATTGTCACGACCTTTTGGATGAATACGGTGGTCACGAGTTGGCTGCAGGGTTGACGATACATAGGGATCGGCTTGAAGCGTTCAGAGCACGTATTAACGAATACGCCTTTGAAAAGGTTAATAATGCAAAGGAAACTGCGTATTTTGAAGCTGATTGTCAGGTATCTTTATCGGAGCTTACTCTTAATCAAGCCCGTGAGCTGTCGCGTCTTGAGCCGTTCGGCTTGCAGAACCCGGTTCCGCTATTGATGCTTAAAAACGTAAGTATTTGTGAGATATCTTCATTAGCAGCAGGGAAACACGTAAAGCTAATGTTAGAATCTGAAGCCACCGGCCAGCGCATGACGGCTATTTATTTTAATATGCGTTATAACGAATTTCCTTTTAAAGTAGGGGATTCCTGCGACTTGCTGTTTTCTTTGGAGATAAACGAATACAGAGGAATTTGTGAAGCAAAGCTTTACGTAAAAAAAATGCGGATCAGTACCGATGTATCCGATGAAATTAAAAAGCAGTTGGAACATTATAACAACGCCGTTGATGGCTTAAATCGTGAGCCGTTACCGAAGGATGCGGTCCCGAATCTTGCTCAATTCAGAGCGTTGTTTAGGCTGCTGAAGAGAGAGCTCGGCGAAGATAAAAAAGTTCTGTCTTTCGGTTACATACAGAAACGAATCAGAGAAACCGAAGACAGAAACGGAATAAGTCTTTGTTCGTTGCGCATCATACTTGATGTACTGTATGAATGTGGGTTAATTGAGCTTGAACTGTCCGAAAATGAAAAAACGGTGAAAATTAAGCTGTTGCCGTTTACCGGAAAGATTAATTTGGATAAGTCTCCGTTGCTTATGCAGATAAAATCCAACCACGTTTTGTTTTAATTTTGTGGAGGTGAGCGAAATTGTTGTATACAATCGAAGAATTATTGGCTTTAATCAAAGATAAGCCCTATTTGGATGAAAACAAAATAAAAAAAGCTTACGATTTCGCAGACGAACTACACAAGGGACAATTGAGGCGTTCAGGCGATCCTTATATAACTCATCCGTTGTCTGTAGCAGAGATAGTATTAGAGCTACAGTTGGATACGGACTCTGTTTGTGCGGCGCTTCTTCATGACACCGTAGAAGATTGCTCGGATAAAATGGATAACGTTTTGCTGACAATAAAGAAAAACTTCGGCAATGACGTTGCTGATATCGTTGACGGCATTACTAAGCTTGTCCATATAAAGTTTGACGACAAGGAAAGAGAAAACGTAGAAAACCTTAGAAAAATGTTTTTGGCAATGTCTAAGGATTTGCGTGTTATATTTGTTAAGCTTGCGGATAGATTGCATAATATGCGCACGCTTGACTTTAAAAGTGCCGAGAAGCAACGTTCTATCGCCCTTGAGACAATGCACATCTATGCTCCTCTTGCGCATAGATTGGGTATACAAAAAATTAAGCATGAGCTTGAAAATCTTTCTCTTTGGTATCTTGATCCTGTAGGGTATGAGGAAGTAAAAAGAGATATCGATAGGCGTTACGGAGAGAATAAAGACTTTCTTAACAGAGCCCGCTTGATGGTTGAAGAAAACTTAGCAGCGTATAATATTAAATATCATCTTGAAGGCCGAGTAAAGTCAATATTCAGCATCTATAAAAAGATGTTTAATCAGGGCAAATCCTTTGCAGAAATATATGATTTTTATGCAATGCGCATAATCGTTGACAACGAGTTGGATTGTTATGCTGCCCTTGGTACTATCCATGAGCAGTTTAAAAGTATTCCTAACAGATTTAAAGACTATATTTCAAACCCCAAGCCCAACATGTATAGGTCGCTTCATACTACGGTTATGGGGCATGAGGGTATACCCTTTGAGGTCCAAATAAGAACGTGGGATATGCACACCGTTGCAGAATACGGTCTTGCTGCCCATTGGAAGTATAAAGTTGGCGAACAAGCAAAAAAGGATCTTGATGACAAGCTGTATTGGATACGCACGTTAATCGAATCGGACAGAGGGTTGAATCACGCCGATGACTTGATCGGTCCTTTGAAAATTGACCTTTTTGAGGATGAAATTTTTGTATTTACCCCTAAAGGTGATGTCGTTAACCTACCTTGCAACAGTACACCTATAGATTTTGCCTATGCCATACACTCTGCGGTAGGTAACAAGATGGTCGGTGCCAAGATTAACGGTAATATCGTACCAATTGATTGTAAGCTGCAAACAGGTCAGATTGTTGAAGTTTTGACTTCTACCGTTTCCAAGGGACCAAGCAGGGATTGGCTTAAAATCGTTCGTACCAGTGAAGCTCGTAATAAGATAAGACAATATTATAAAAAAGAAAAACGTACAGAAAATATCGCTTTGGGTAAAATGGAAATTGATCGTGAACTTAAGCGCTACGGTAAATCTTTTTCAGAAGCCCAAAAGAATGAAATTGTCAGCAATATAGCTGTAAGAATAGGTCTTAATGACGCAGATGATTTGTATAACAACATCGGATACGGCGGATTAACTATTTCTAAAATTGCAATGAAGCTTAGGGATGAGTTTGACCGCATTATCAATCCTGACAGCGTTGGAACCGCTACAAAGCAACCGCAGATACAGCGTTCTGCCAAGCTTTATTCAGATTCGCAAAGTGTTATAATAGACAGCGTTGAGAATTGTGAAGTAAAGTATGCAAAATGTTGCAGCCCCATACCCGGCGATACAATTATCGGTTTTATAACCAAGGGTCACGGTGTTTCCGTTCACAAATTTGATTGTCCCAACGCCGTTCAGGGCATGAACGATCCCGAGCAGGCTGATAGGTGGATCGTTGCGTCATGGAACGAACGTGCAGTTTCTCCCGAGAAGCACGTTGGCAACTATGATGCGATGATTACGATTTTTGCGTCCTTCAGCAAGACATTGCTGGCGGATGTTACTCTTGCTTTAACCGATATGAATGTGGCTGTAAGCACCATATCTATAATGAAAAAAGGCGACAATTGTTCGGTTGAGGCATATATTAAGTGTAGCAATATTGAGCATTTGAGATCTATTATGGCCGGTCTTAAAAGACTTAAAAATGTTACTGACGTTATTAGAGGTGGCTGATGAGAGCTGTTGTTCAAAGAGTATATTCCGCATCGGTTTCTGTTGACGGTGTTGAAGTTTCTTCTATCGATGAAGGCCTATTGGTGTTTCTGGGGGTAGGAAAAGAAGATAACGAGGATACCGTTAAAAAGATAACAAGAAAAATAGCGGGGCTAAGAATTTTCAGAGATGAAAATGATAAGATGTCACGCTCTGTTTCAGATATAGGCGGAAAGATATTGCTTATATCTAATTTCACTTTGTACGGGAACGTTCGCCACGGCTTTAGACCTGATTTTATGAAGTCTGCAGGTGCAGCCGTTGCAGAACCGCTATATGATTTAGCTATTAAGCTATTGAATGAAACGGTCGAATGCAAGGGCGGAGTTTTTGGTGGCGATATGAGGGTTATTGCTGACAATAACGGTCCTGTAACTATTATTGTTGATACGGATGATATGTAACTATGGTTTTACATGTAGATAACAGAACAAAATACTTAAATAATTATCATTTTCAAACTCTTTGTTTGCTATATTATCCGGGAGAGAAATTTCCCCCGGGCATAACCGAGGGAGAGAACCGTGCTTATTTTTTGCTTGAGGATAATAACGGTTTTATGCACGCAAAGGTTAAGCTTTGCGCCGGTAACAGAACTGAAGAAGCAGAAGTAAGCTTAATAGATAAGGATTTTTCTATTGAGGCTGATGGCTCTTTTACCGCACAGGCAGCTGTCGGCGTTGCATATCTTAGTGCCGGTTATAAGCTTTTCGGATTCCTTCCTCCGTGGGGATATTTAACGGGTTTGCGTCCTGTTAAACGTGCAAGGTATTACCTTGACAAAGGGTATACCTACAGCCAAGTAAGCGATCTTTTTATTAAAGATTATAAGGTTGCGGAAGAAAAAACACAGCTTAGTCTTGATATTGCCGCTACGGAAGCAAATATGCTTAAACCGTATGGGCCCAAAGATTGCTGTCTGTATGTTGCCATACCTTTTTGTCCTACTCGGTGTGAGTATTGCTCTTTCGTTTCCTACAGCAACGATAAACTTTTTAAAACCATACCCGATTATCTTAACAGACTCGATGAGGATTTGGTAAGAACTGCAGATATAATTAGTAAAACCGGCTTCAATCTTCGTTCAATATACATTGGCGGGGGGACTCCTTCGGTTCTTGATGAAGGGCAAATCGGGCGTTTGCTTGATAGAATAACAGGTAATTTTGACCTTTCAAAGCTTAATGAATTTACTTTTGAGGCCGGCAGACCCGATACCACAACCAAATCTAAACTTTCGCTTGTTAAAAGCTATGGTGTGGATAGGGTAAGCGTTAATCCGCAAACCACAAGCGATGAAGTTTTAAAACGTATTGGAAGAGCGCACACGGCAAAACAATTTTTTGATGCTGCCGAAGCAGCACTTTCCGTAGGCTTCTCTTCGGTAAACGGAGATTTAATTGCCGGCTTACCGGGGGACAATTTTGATGGCTTTAGTCATAGCTTAAACAATCTGATAGACTTGGGCTTTGACAATATCACGGTACATACTCTTTCTGTGAAAAATGCAGCTCCTATGCGCTTTGATGAACTGGGAATATATGACGCAGACGGTGTTAATGCAAGAAAGTGTGTTTCTTATGCGTACAACCGTCTTGGAGAAGCAGGTCTTAAGCCGTATTATTTGTATCGTCAAAAGAATACAGTGGGTAATGCCGAAAACGTTGGATACGCTTTGCAGGGAAAAGAGTGCGATTATAACGTACTGATGATGGAAGAGACAAATACCGTTTTTGCTTGCGGAGCTTCAGCAATAACTAAGCTTGTTTCAGGTGATGGAAACGTTATTGACCGTATAGCTTTCCCTAAGTATCCGTTTGAGTATTTAGCTGCTCCTCATGGAATAGGGGAGGACAGAATATTAGACTTTTTTAAAGGGTGAGATTTGATGGAAAGGTATTATAGTAATATTAAGCAGGCTTTTACTGAGGATGAAGCTAATTATGAGCAGTCTGTTTTAGATGCCGCTAAGCAAATTTTACAGAAGTCAACTGTAAAAATGGTGTTTGTTTCCGGCGGCTCTTGCGCGGGTAAAACGCCGACAACCGAAAGATTGGCTCACTATCTTGCCGAGCATGGCAGAAAAACAGAACTTATATCTTTGGACGATTTTTATCGTAATCCCGAGGATGCTATTTATAACGAGGACGGCACACCGGATTATGAATCGCCTGAGAGCTTGGATCTGGATTTGATGCATGAATGCTTTTCTGCTTTATGCGACGGTAAGATTGCAATGATGCCTAAATTTAATTTTTTGGAAAAACGTCGTAGTGAAGTTTATACACCCATGAGTCTTGAGAATGATGAAATTTGCATCGTAGAAGGATTGCATGCGTTGAATCCCGAAGTTTGCGGCAGCTATATTCCTGCGGATAAAACTTTTAAAGTATATCTGGATGCTATGACGGATTTGTATCCTGAGCCGAGGCTTTTAAGAAGAATAGTCAGAGATTACTACAAAAGAGATGCAACGGCAGAAGATACAATTTCTATGTGGAAAAACGTAGAAGACGGTACGAGGAAATATATACTTCCATACAAAGACAGCGCTGATGCCGTAATTAACACTTATATAAAATATGAGCGTTACGTTATGCGTGATGACGGATTGCGTATGCTGAATGAAGTTCCTTTTGACAGCCCTTGCCGCAAAAAGGCAGACGAATTGATAGCAATGCTGATGCCATTGCCGTCTTTGCCTAAAAACATGGTTTCCGCTGCTTCATTTATGAGAGAATTTTTAACGCAAAAGGATTAAAATAATGACACAAAAAAGCGATAAAAGCTTTTTAGTTGAAGCTTCAATAATATCTGTTTCGAATTTTGCCGTAAAAATCATAGGGGTGCTTTTCAGCATCCCTTTAAGTAATTTATTGGATACGGGCATGGACGTTTTTAATGCGGCGTATTCGGTATATGCGATGCTTTATATGATATCTACCGCAGGTTTGCCGGTTGCAACGTCTCGCTTGGTTGCTGCAGCTGCTAAACGCGGTCGTGCATACGAGGCTGCACGTATATACAAGTTGTGCCTTGCTATGTTTGGCTTTGTGGGTTTTGTATTTGCATCTGCAATGTTTATATTTGCAGATAAAATCGCCCTTTGGACTGCGCATTACGACAGCGTATATGCTATGCGGGTTATAGCTCCTACATTGTTTTTTATTTGTATAGTGTCTGCCATTCGCGGATATTTGCAGGGGCTCAGAAATATGTTTCCAACCGCAATTTCTCAGTTTATTGAAGCTTTCTTTAAACTGGTAATCGGTTTAGGCATGGCGTATTGGTCCCACAACCGAGGGGATGCCCCAGCCGTACAAGCTGCTTGTGCCGTTCTTGGTATAACCGTAGGCGTATTTTTGGGCATGATATACTTAGCGGTATATAAAAGGTTTTCCAAAAAGGTACATACACCGCTGTTGGATAAAGGCAGTGACAGCACCAGAGCCATTGTAAAAAAGCTTATGAAGGTGGCATTGCCTGTTACGGTTACAAGCTCTGCTTTATATCTTTCACATTTTGCCGATACGATTATTGTAAAAAAAGCCTTGATGTTTGCAGGTTTTACAGAAAGCTCTGCAGCTAATATGTATGCCGCATACACTACCTTATCCACAAAGCTTGCGGATCTTTTACCTTCAACTCTTGTTTTTCCTATAGCGGTAAGTATTTTGCCGGCGATTTCCGGGGCTTTGGCAGCAAATAATAAGGCCGATGCAGATGATTATATACATTCATCTTTAAGAATAAGCGGTATAATAGCTTTGCCGTGTTCTGCTTTGCTTTTTGTTCTTTCAAGGCCTCTTATTGCTGTGTTGTTCGGCAGTGGGTGGGGTAGCTCAATACAATTGACAGACAATACCTTTATAGAGCCTATAGATTTGGCGTCAGCGGCTCTTTCGATTCTCGCTTTAGGCATTTTCTTTATCTCTCTTGTATCTACTACAAATGCCTTGCTTCAAGCGTTAGGTAAGGCGTATTTTCCGATGCTGTCGGTAAGTTGCGGTGCATTGTGCTTGATTATAACGGATTTGCTTTTGGTATCTAATGCAAATATAAATATCTACGGTGCGCCTATCGGTACGCTCGTATGTTATATTGTGGCGTATAGCATGAATTTGCTGTTTTTACGCATTAGCGGTATAGAAAACTGTTCACCTGTTAAGCTTTATATAAAGCCGTTTGTTGCGGCTGTTGCAACCGGCGTAGGCAGTTATTTTGTGTACATTCTTACCGGATTTATAAAACTCAACGGAACGGCTTTTGCACCTGACGGAAGGCTTATTAATTTGATAAGGCTTGGTATTTCCGGCGTTTTTGGAGCTGTTGTATACGCCGTCGTATTGCTTTTGATAAAAGGCATCTCTGAAAAAGAAGTTCGACTGTTACCGATGGGGAATAGAATAGCCGCATTTTTAAAGGCTAAAAAATTATTGTAGATTGGAGAACATAAATGTCTGAATTTAATTTTGATTTAACCGTTGATATGCTTAAGGCGAAATCGTCCTTCACCTTCGATGATTTCAGATTGCTTGTTGAAGTGCTTAGACACGAGCGTGGCTGCCCTTGGGATAGGGAACAAACCCATAAAAGTATTAGAAAAAACATGCTTGAGGAAGCTTATGAGGCGGCAGAAGCTATCGACTTGGAGGATTCAGAGCTGCTTACAGAGGAGCTGGGAGACGTTATGCTTCAAACTCTTTTGCATTCCAGCATATCCGCAGCTAACGGCGGCTTTACAGTAGATGACGTAATAAGCGGTATTTGTAAAAAGCTTATAGTAAGACATCCTCATGTTTTTGGAGACGTTACGGTAAACAACACAAACGAGGTGCTGTCAAATTGGGATAGTATAAAACAAGCGACAAAAGGAAATAAAACAGCTACCGAAAGTATAAACAGTATTTCAGCAGCATTACCTGCCTTGGTAAGAGCGCACAAGATTGGTCAAAAAGCTGCCAAGCAAAATTTTGATTTTAAAAACGCCCTTGAAGCTTTAGATAAGGCAGAGGAAGAAATAAAAGAACTGCGTGAGGCTTTGATAAATAACAACGTTGACAACGTTGAAGAAGAGGCGGGAGACTTGCTTTTGGCGGTTGTAAATACTGCCAGGCTTGCGGGTGTTGATTCTGAAGAAGCGCTACATAAAGCTAACAAAAAATTTTGCAAAAGATTTGAAATTGTCGAAAAAATGGCACTTCATGATGGTTGCATGTTAAAAGACAAGAGCGAAGAACAAATGCTTGAAATGTGGCAAAAAGCTAAGGAAAAGGCAAAAAATGTTTAAATAAGCCCTATTTTTTTGATATTCGCACTTGAAATGTTATCATTTTAGTGCTATAATACATACAATAAATTAATATTAAGGAGGAAAATTATGAACAAGTCTAATCTTATCGAAAGCGTTGCAGCTGCCGCAGGCATAAAAAAGAAGGAAGCTGAATTGGCAGTTAATGCAGTTTTTGCTTCTCTTCAGACTGCACTCAGTGAAGGTGATAAGGTACAGATAGCAGGTTTCGGTACTTTTAAGGTAAAGGAAAGAACTGAAAGAACCGGTAAAAACCCCAGAACCGGCGAAGCTATTGTTATTCCCGCTTCTAAGGCACCTGCATTTGTTCCTGCTAAGAGCTTTAAGGACGCTGTTAACAAATAAGTTTGATTTTTAATGGAGGCTTTTTACAGTGCGGCTTGATAAATTTTTAAAAGTATCGCGTATTATTAAAAGACGTACGGTTGCAAACGATGCTTGCGATAACTCTTATGTCTCTGTCAACGGCGCTCCGGCGAAAGCCTCTCGCATTTTAAAAATCGGCGATGTTGTCGAAGTTGCTTTTGGCAACAGAACGTTAAAGTTTAAAGTCCTATCTTTGGCTGAGCACGTTTCTAAAAACGACGCTTCTGCAATGTATGAAGTTTTAGAATAAACTTGTGTTTTTGCGCATATCTTTATATATAAAACGTATAAGAGGTGTGCACAATGGCAGAAAACAAGATTAGCTCGTCTGCAGTTTTAACCGGGCGCTCTTTCTTAGCCTTAACAGGTATTAAGGAAGTAGTCAGCTTTGACGAAAACATGGTTAGTTTAGATTCTCAAGGTTCTCTTCTCGCTGTGAGCGGAGAAGATCTTTCAATTGTTAAGCTTTCTTTGGAAAGTGGCGAGGTTAGCGTATCGGGAAAGATCGATGCAATCGTATATACGGATGAACAACCAAAGAAGAAGATGTTTTCTAAGCTTTTTGGATAAATTATGTGGTTGTTTATTGAGAATCAAAAGGGAAACGCTTTTTTATATTTTGTAGTTTGCGGTTTTGTAATAGGTGCTTTCTACGATATTTTTCGAGTATCGAGAGCGATATATAGCGGTGGAAAGATAAAGCTTTTCTTTGAAGATTTGTTGTTCTGTATTTTTACCGCTGTAGCTTTTATAGTATTTAGCTTTAATGCTTGCATGGGCATAGTGCGGATGTTTGCGGCGTTGGGAACTCTGTTTGGCTTTTTTGCATTTAGGTTTACGGTGGGAATCTTTACCGTTTCAATTGCAAAAGGCTTAAAAGCTTTAATCCTTCCGCATGTAGTCAGTTTCGTTGCTTTTTTGAAATTGCGGTATATACGTATAGTTTTACGTTTACATACGTCTAGAAAAATTCATGGTATTAAGCATGCCGTTAATGCTGCTTTTTAAATTCTTTATGAGGTTTGAAGATGAACAAGTCGAGGAATTCAGTTGTTAGAATCACGGTCTATTGTTTGCTAATAGTGTTTTTGATAGCAATTATTAATCTACAAATCAACATGAATGAGCTGGAAGATACTTTAGAACAGCAAGATAGGCAGATAATATCCCTTGAAGATGATATAGCAGAGTATAATATCATGCTTAATGAAGAGAAAAACGATGATTATTACGAACGCCGCGCAAGAGAGCTGAATTATCATTTTAGAGACGAGATTATATTTTATAACGATTTTGCTGAATAGTCAGTTAAGCGGCGGGACACCGTCGCTTTTTTGTGTTATAAAGGAGTGTTATTGTGAAAATTATTGATGCAAAAACCATCGAAGATGAAGTTTGTCGGTTGTTTAAAACTGCTGCAACAAAATTACCAAAAGGCGTTTATAGGGCATTAAAAAAAGCTGCAGAGCTTGAAACCGATGAACGTGCCAAAGACGTACTTTTAAACCTTTGCAAAAACGCCGATATTGCAAATGCTACTTGCGTACCAATATGCCAGGATACCGGCATGGCTTTTGTGTTTGCGGAAGTTGGGCAAGACGTATATATAAACGGTGATTTTGAAAAAGCAATTAATCGTGGTGTTAAACGAGCTTACGTTGGCGGAAAACTTCGTCTGTCAGTTTCAGATCCGCTAACAAGGATCAATACAAACACAAATACCCCTGCAATCATTTATACAAGAATAGTTAAGGGTGATAAACTAAAACTTACGGCTATGCCTAAAGGCTTTGGCAGCGAAAACATGAGCAAGATTAAAATGTTTAACCCCACGGCTACTGAGGAAGATATAATAAAATTTGTATGCGAAACCGTCACAATCGCAGACGCCAATCCTTGCCCGCCCATAATAGTAGGTGTTGGTATTGGCGGCAGCTTTGATTATAGTGCATATTTGGCGAAAAAAGCTTTGGCGCGTGATGTCGGCACGTATTCTAAGAAAGACAAGCAACTGGAGGAGCGATTATTAGACGCTGTAAACGAATTGAATATTGGTCCTCAAGGATTCGGCGGAAAATATACGTGTCTGTGGGTGGCAGTAGAAAAGGCACCTACGCACATTGCCGGCTTGCCTGTCGCAGTAAACATATCCTGCCATGCAACAAGGCATGCAACCGCTATTTTGTAAAAGATGCACAAAACTAAACTTGATGCACAAAAAGCTATTGACAATTTTGCCCTAATGTGGTATCATTTTAGTACAAGAGAGATACTCTTGAATATTCTTTGAGAAGGGAGTGTGCGGTTGCGAATTTTGCATTTCGTCAACGGCACGAAGTTAAGTATGAAACTTACTATACTCACACGCAAGTATGAGCTTACAGATGACATCAAGGAAAGACTTCAAAAGAAGTTGGACAAGCTTGACAAGTTCTTCCCGAAGGAAACAGAGGCAAAGGTGTCAATAAAAGAAGAGGGAAATAAGGTCCGTGTAGAAGTCACCATAAGGCAAGACGGCGCCATTTTCCGTTCTGAAGAAGCTGATAAGGAAGTTTACAATGCAATAGATCGAGTAGAAGACGTTTTGGAAAGGCAGATAAGGAAAAACAGAACTCGCCTGGAAAAGAAATTGCATTTCTCGAAGGAAGTGTTTGCAGATATTGGAGATGATGACTTTGAAGAAGAACTTAAAATTTCCAAAGTTAAACAATTTGAGATATCTCCTATGTCTGTAGAAGAAGCGATTATGCAGATGAATTTGCTTTCTCATGAGTTCTATATTTTCAGGAACTATGACAATGGTGCCGTTAACGTTGTTTATAAGCGCAAAGGCGGCAGCTACGGCGTTATTGAACCTGTCGATTAATGCCTTGATTGAATATTGAGTTTTTATTGTGTGCCGGGCAGATAATCTGCTCGGCATTCCTTTGCGTGGAAATGCTGTGTGTTTATTTTGCGTTAATATTTTGGTATTAATATAATAAAAAAGCAATGTGGAGGCATTATGATATTTGTTGCGAGCTGCCTGTTTGGCATGGAAAAATTTGTTGCAGACGATATAGATATGCTTGGTTATAAGCGGATTGATACAATTGACGGCCGCGTTATTTTTGAAGCTCCGATAGAAGCAGCAGCAATGTGCAATGTGTTCTTTAGATATGCGGAGCGTTTGTATATTTTAGTGGGTGAGTTTGAAGCGCATGATTTTGACACGCTGTTCGAAGGTGTTAAATCCATACCGTGGGCAGAATACATAAGTAGTGATAGCGCTTTCCCCGTAAAGGGACACGCGATAAAATCAAAGCTGTTTTCTGTACCGGATTGTCAAAGAATTATAAAAAAAGCAATTGTTGAAAAACTGAAAAAGAGTTATGGATTGAGCGTTTTCCCCGAGAACGGAGCTAAAGTTCAGGTAGAATTTTTCATTTTAAAAGATAAAGCATCTATTATGATTGACACTTCGGGTGTTGGCCTGCACAAAAGAGGTTATAGAATCGAGGCAAACGACGCACCTTTGAGAGAAACTTTAGCAGCTGCAATGATTAAGCTTTCAAGACCGAGGGAAAACGTTATAACCGTAGACCCTCTTTGCGGTAGCGGTACTATCGCTATTGAAGCTGCTCTTGCCGTTACACAAACTGCGCCCGGGATGAATCGTGGTTTTGCAGGAGAACAGTTACCGTTTTTAAATAAGGCTATGTGGGAAGAAGCAAGGAAGTTTGCGACTTCTAAAATTTGTCCTTGGGAAGGCAAAATATTTGGCATGGACATTGATCCGAATTGCATAAAGATTTGTAACAGTAATGCAAAAAGGGCAGGGGTTGAATCTATTATAAATTTCTCGGTCTCAGATGTTCGTAAGTTTAAATCCCCTATAGACGGTGCGAGAGGAACTATTGTCACAAATCCTCCGTACGGCGAGAGGATGAGCGATCGTTTGCAATCGGAGAAATTGTATGCCGATATGGGTAAGGCTTTTAAACTTTCCGTTCCCAACTGGCAAATATATGTTTTAACTTGCAACGAGATGTTTGAAAAATGCTTTGGGCGTCGTGCAGATAAAACGAGGAAACTGTATAATGGAATGATTCCGTGTACATTCTATCAGTTTTTTAAAAATAAACAGTAATTCCTTGGCGCATAAAAGGGAATAATGGTGTATATTTTTAGACGAAAAGTATTGATTGTTTAGGCAATTTATGGTATTATACTTGAATGAAAAATATATCTTTATTGTATAAGGAGGAATAAATTATGAAATTAAAACCTTTGGCAGACCGCGTTGTTATCAAAATGATTGAAGCTGAAGAAACCACAAAAAGCGGAATCATTCTTGCCGGTGCGGCAAAAGAAAAACCCCAGATAGCTGAGGTTATTGAAGTTGGTCCCGGTGGAAACGTGGACGGAAAAGATGTTGTAATGTGCGTAAATAAGGGTGATAAGGTGCTTACCTCTAAGTATGCAGGCACCGAGGTTAAGTGTGACGGCGTGGAATATATCGTTGTCAGACAGTCTGATATTCTCGCTATTGTTGAGTAAAGGAGTGCATATATATGGCTAAAGAGATTAGAACCGGTATAGAAGCAAGAGAAGCGCTTGTTAAGGGTGTTGATACTCTTGCAAACGCAGTTAAAGTTACCATGGGTCCCAAGGGCAGAAACGTTGTTCTTGATAAAAAATACGGCGCTCCCCTTATAACCAATGACGGCGTGACTATTGCAAAGGAAATCGAACTTGACGATCCTTTTGAAAATATGGGCGCACAGCTTGTTAAAGAGGTTGCAACCAAGACCAACGATGCAGCCGGTGACGGTACTACGACCGCTACCTTGTTAGCTCAAGCTTTTGTGCGTGAAGGTATGAAGAACGTTGCAGCAGGCGCTAACCCCATGATAATCAAAAAGGGTATAGACATGGCTGTTGAAGAAGCTGTTAAGTATCTTGTTGCTTCTGCACAGAAAGTTAACGGCTCCAAGGATATTGCACGTGTAGGTACCGTGTCAGCAGGAGATGAAATAATAGGTAAATTAATTGCCGATGCTATGGAACGTGTTACTTCTGATGGTGTTATTACCGTTGAAGAAAGCAAGTCCAGTGAGACCGGCTGTGAAGTTGTTGAAGGTATGCAGTTTGACAGAGGTTATATCTCTCCTTACATGGTAACTGATACAGATAAAATGGAAGCCGTTATTGACGATGCACTTGTTCTTATTACAGATAAGAAAATCGCCAATATACAGGAGATACTCCCCTTGCTTGAAAAAATAGTTCAGTCCGGCAGCAAGCTTCTTATCATTGCAGAAGACGTTGAGGCTGAAGCCCTCTCCACTCTTCTTGTTAATAAGATCAGAGGTACGTTTACTTGCGTTGCCGTTAAAGCTCCCGGCTTTGGTGACAGACGCAAGGATATGCTTAAGGATATAGCTATTCTTACCGGCGGTGAGGTTATTTCTTCCGAGCTCGGTCTTGAACTCAAAGATGCCGACATTATGCAGCTTGGCAGAGCAAGACAGGTTAAAGTTAATAAAGAAAATACTATTATCGTTGGAGGTGCAGGCGATCCCAACGAAATCAAAGCTCGTGTTGCTCAGATTAGGGTTGCTATCGAAACCACTACTTCTGATTTTGATAGAGAAAAGCTTCAAGAACGCCTTGCTAAGCTTGCAGGCGGTGTTGCTGTTATCAAAGTTGGTGCCGCAACCGAAATCGAAATGAAAGAGAAAAAGCTTCGTATAGAAGATGCTCTTAACGCAACCAAGGCTGCTGTTGAAGAAGGTATCGTTCCCGGCGGCGGTGTTGCTATTGTTAACGCTATACCTTCCGTTGAAAAGCTTCTTGATAAGGTAGAAGGCGATACTCTTACCGGCGTTAAGATCGTTATTCGTGCTCTCGAAGAACCTGTAAGACAAATTGCGGAAAATGCAGGCTTTGAAGGCTCTGTTGTTATCGAAAAGATCAAAACTTCCGGCAAGGTTGGTTTTGGCTTTGATGCTTATAGCGAAGCTTATGTTGACATGATTGAAAGCGGCATAGTTGACCCGACAAAGGTTACTCGTTCCGCACTCCAAAATGCCGCTTCTGTTGCTTCTATGATACTTACTACCGAAACGTTGGTAGCAGACAAAAAAGAAGAAGCAGCAGCTGCTAATGCCGCAATGGCTGCGGCCGGTGGCATGGGCGGTATGTATTAATCAATCGATTTTGAGACGTACTATTTGTACGTCTCTTTTTTTATTGACAAATGTACATATCTATTATATAATGTAAACACATTATTAAATCGATAGGAGATGAGCAGCCTTTTATGGACGTTAGCCCGTTATCAAAATAATACACGTCATCTTCTGTTTGGTGTTGTGTTGTTTCTAACCTCAGGAGAGACGTGCTCTTGAGGAGGTTATCATGATTAAATTTTACAAATCTTCGAATGGTGTAATCAACGAAGAAGAAGCTTTCAGCGCCGGATGCTGGGTGAATGTAGTTTCGCCGAATTCCGAGGAGGTAAAGATACTTCAGGATGATTACAACATTCCCGAACATCATTTGTTGTCTTCCCTTGATGAAGAGGAAAGAAGCCGTATCGATATAGAGGACGGTTGTTTGATGATAATTGTTGATACTCCGCTGTGTGAAGTTGTGGACGGAGTGAATGAATATTCCACAATACCGTTGGGAATCATCTTTGCAGAAAATGCAGTTGTTACAATATGCTCAAGAAAAACAATACTAATCGAGAACATTTTAAACGGTCAACAAAAAGGTGTTAGTACAAAGAAACGCAGAAACTTTGTGCTTAAGATCCTTTCGCAGAATGCATCGTTGTTTTTAGGCTATCTTAGACAAGCGGAAAAAGAAGGCGCCTTTGTTGAAGCGGACTTGAAGAAAAGCGCAGGAAACAAGGAATTGCTTAGGCTTTTAAGAATACAGAAAGGGCTTGTTTACTTTTCTGCAGGGCTAAAAGGCGATGAAGTGGTACTAAATAAGCTTTTACGCATGAATTTTATTAGTGACTATCCGGAAGATACAGAGCTGCTTGAGGATGTAATCGTTGAAAACAAGCAGGCCGTTGAAATGTGTGACGTCTACAGAGATATTTTGGCTCGTACTATGGAAGCGTATTCCGGGGTTGTCTCTAACAATTTGAATTCTGTAATGAAGTTGTTGGCGGCGGTTACTATAATTTTAACGGTGCCCCAAATAATCTTTGCACTTTGGGGTGTAAATACACCGGTGCCGATGGAAAATAACCCTATTGGATTTTGGCTGGTAGTGGTTGTAGCTTTAGTGCTTACCATTGCTTCCGCAATATTTGCTTTGTATAAGAAATGGCTATGATAACAAAGGAAGGACCGGGTGGCCCTTCCTTAATTATTTTTGCTCTTATCTTAGCTTCATAAATTATCTGCTGAAGCGCATCGTAAAAGTGAGAAACGTTAAATGTGTTAGCGATGCGCTTTAAAATTGCATTAAAATCAAAATCGCGCAGAATTTATTTCATGGAGTTTTCAGCGTTTTCGATCATCTTCTTAACCATCTGACCACCAACGCTACCGGCCTGCTTTGCGGTAAGATCACCGTTATAACCCTGCTTGAGGTTAACACCAACTTCGTTTGCGGCTTCCATCTTAAACTTGTTCATTGCTTCTCTTGCGGAAGGTACTAATGTCTTCTTCATTTATAATTACTCCTAATTTTTGAATTTTGGGCTTTCACCCTCGACAATATTTTGTGCAGATTGCCGGTGTATATACAGGTAAAATAAGGAAAAAGAAAGCGTCTTGAACAAAAACAAAAAAATAAGAAAAAAATCAAAAAAAGGTATTGACAAAAGGGTAAAAGGGTGTTATACTAACTGAGCTGCGTGAGGGAACACCGGAAAACACGGTGAGCCGGAAGCAGAGCGGACATTGAAAATTGAACAACAAAGAGACAAACAAAAAAGTTCTCGAAAATTCCTTTAAGTAATTTTTGGAAGTACACTTTACAGAGTAAAAAAGTAAGCAGAGCAAAAACAACTCTTGATTGTATACACAGCGCAGCTGTGATATAATACAAATAATAAAGAGTTTGATCCTGGCTCAGGATGAACGCTGGCGGCGTGCCTAACACATTCAAGTCGAACGGAGTTAAATTGATTAATCCTTCGGGAAGCGTTGATTTAACTTAGTGGCGGACGGGTGAGTAATGCATGAGCAACCTGCCTTTATGAGGGGGATAACAC
>JAZUNS010000176.1:0-23755 GCA_045604285.1 Eubacteriales bacterium | reverse complement strand
AGTCTCGGGCGCTTCGGGCTCAGACTCGGTGGTCTCGGGTGCTTCAGGCTCGGGCTCGGTAGTCTCGGGCTCTTCGGGTTCAGACTCGGTGGTCTCGGGCGCTTCGGGCTCGGACTCGGTAGTCTCGGGCACTTCGGGCTCGGACTCGGTGGTCTCGGGCGCTTCGGGTTCGGACTCGGTGGTCTCGGGCTCTTCGGGCTCGGACTCGGTAGTCTCGGGCGCTTCGGGCTCAGACTCGGTAGTCTCGGGCGCTTCGGGTTCAGACTCGGTAGTTTCGGGCGCTTCGGGTTCAGACTCGGTAGTTTCGGGCGCTTCGGGCTCAGACTCGGTGGTCTCGCTTTCTTCCGAAGCTTCGCTACTTTCAGAGGACTCACCTACAGAAGGCTCTGCCTCGCTTTCGGCAGAGGATTCGGCGGTAGAATCCGTAGCAGAGCTTTCCTCGACGGAGACAGAAGCCGAGCTTTCCTCTTTAGAAAACAAGCTTTCGGCAAAGCTGCTTGCTTCCCCGTCACCACCGCAGGCGGCAAAGAGTGAAAGTGCCGTAAGCAGCGCCAATATTATACAAATAATTCTTTTGTTCATAAAAATGCTCCCTTGATTTTGATTACCTAAGTATGATAACAAATTTAAGAAAAAAACACAATAGTTTTGCCTTTTTATTGACTTGCTTTTGACAAACAGGTATAATAAAAAACGTAAAGGAGGCGATACTCATGGCGGTAAAGCTTAACGAAAATCAAGAGATTGTTGCACGCATTAAGGAGGGGCTGAAGCTTAAAGGCGGCTATTGCCCCTGCAGACTGCCCAAAACAGAGGAATACAAGTGTATGTGCAAAGAGTTTAGAGAGCAGATAGCCGACCCGAATTTTGAAGGCTACTGTCACTGTATGCTGTATTATAAAACAAAGGATTAAAGGAGATTTTGCCATGGCAGTAAAAAAGCTTAAGTTTGAAGAATTTGAAACGGTTGTAAAAAACAGCGATAAGCCCGTGCTTATAGATTTTTATGCCGATTGGTGCGGCCCCTGCCAAATGGTTTCGCCCTTGGTGGACGAGATAGCGGAAGAGCATCCCGAATTTTTGGTTTGCAAGGTGGACGTGGACGTTGAAGGCGGCTTGGCACAGCTTTTTGGTGTGGTAAGCATACCTACGCTTGTGGTAATAAAGGGCGGAAAGACCGCAAACAAGGCGGTTGGGTACCGTTCCAAGGGGGATATCCTTGCCATGCTGCAGGATTAGAAAAAGTATGAAAGCTAACGGAAAAAGCCGCTTTTTTAAGCGGCTTGCCCTTTGGATAGGGGCAATATCGGCGGCGACGGCACTGATAATTCTGCCCCTGGGGACGGTTGTTGCCTACGAGGTGATTTTTGGCTACAGCTATCAAACCGAAAGCTGGCTGGAGTATAAAACGGCGGATTTTGAGGGGCTGTTGACAGAGCGCAGCGATTTTAAAACCGAGGACGGCACCGTACTTGCGGGCTACAAGTACCGCAGAGAAGGTGCGGGCAAGGGGGTTGTGGTGGTTGCCCACGGGCTTGGCGGCGGGGGACATAACGGCTATATGCCCTTTATAGACCGCTTTGCCAAGGCGGGCTACCACGTTTTTGCCTACGATGCCACAGGCAACGATAACAGCGGCGGCGATGACGTGGTTGGCTTGCCCCAAGGGGTAATAGACCTGGACTACGCCCTAAGGCACGTAAAAGGCATTAAGGAGTATGCAGGGCTGCCCCTTATGCTTTTTGGCCATAGCTGGGGCGGCTACAGCGTTGGTGCGGTGCTTAACCTGCACCCCGACGTTAAGGCGGCGGTGATAGTAGCGGGCTTTAACGAATCCAAGGATATGCTGTTTTGCCACGGAAAGGAATATCTGGGCTTTATGGCAAAGCCCTTGTTTGGCTACGTTACCCTTTACGAAAAGCTTAAGTTTGGCGCAGATACGGCAGAGCTTTCCGCTGTGGAGGGCATGAAAAGCACCGACGCCTCCATTATGATAGTCCACAGCAAGGACGACGGCAACGTTTACGCCGAATACGGCTACGATAGGTTTTATGCGGAATTTAAAGACGACCCACGCTTTAGCTTTGTGCTGTACGAGGACCAAGGGCATACCCGCTTGCTGTACTCGGAGGAGGCCGACCGATACGTTGAGGAGCTTAACACCGCCTACACCGAGTACGTGGAAAGCCACGGCGGCGAATATAACGGAACGGTAAAAAAAGAGTTTATGGACGCCAAATTAGATAAGAACAAAGCCTTTGAGCCCGATGAAGAGCTTATGGAAAAAATACTTGATCTGTACGGTAAGCAAAAGGAGGTGTAGCCCTTATGGGGGAGCTTTTTGAGTTTTTGGCTGAGCTGTTCGGCGAGTTTTTTGTTAACGCCTTTTCCCTTTACCCTCTGTTTTCCAAGGGCGCACCGAGGAAAGGGCTTAGGGTGCTGTTTGAGATACTTGCAGCCCTTGCGTGGATTGCCTTAGTGGCGGGGCTGATACTGTTATTTACGGGTTCTCTGCCCATTTTTGCATGGTGTCTTATAGGGTTTTCGGTGATTTACATAGCCACTTGGGCGCTGTTGAAGTTTACAAGATAACCTGACGCAATAAACTAAGAAAACGTCACCGAAATGTGACGGTTTCAGACCGCTGACAAAGGTACAGAACACGAAAAATATAAAAAATCAATTACAAAAAAAGTTGAAAAGTCGGGAAAGCTTCCCGACTTTTCTGCAATTTATCGTAATTTTTCGTTCAAAACGAACCTCGGCTCACAGTACTTTTGTACAGTTTTCGCCTCGGTTCGTTTCGTCTGCACTCTTTCTCAGCACTCTGCCAAAATCTTTTTTCTGAGTTTTTTAAGAAAACTTATATTTTTTTGATTTTTTTGCAAAATAGGTATTGACAAACGGGCTTTTTGCTGTTATACTACTGGGGCGGTCGGGGATTTGCCTTACGGCGGAATAGCTCAGTTGGCTAGAGCATCCGGTTCATACCCGGCAGGTCGTTGGTTCAAATCCGACTTCCGCTACCAAAAAATCCCTGCACCAAGGCCCGTTGGTCAAGCGGTTAAGACACCGCCCTTTCACGGCGGTAACAGGAGTTCGATTCTCCTACGGGTCACCAGAAAAAGCACTTGCAAACGCAAGTGCTTTTTTCAGTTTAAAAAATACGGAGGTGTACCTATGCAAAACCCTTTGTTTGAGCTTGCAAAAAAGCATATAGTTATTACCGCACACCGAGGTGTGGCAGGCGGCAACGTGCCCTGCAACACCTTTACCGCCTATAGTACCGCCCTGCGGCAGGGTGCCGATATGATAGAAACCGACGTGGACATAAGTGCCGACGGAACCCTTATAGTGTTCCACCCGGGGATGGAAAAGCCCCACCTTGGCATAGATTGCCGCCTTAATACTCTTCCCCTTGAAGAAATAAAAAAGCTGCGGTATTTAAACTATGACGGCGTACCCACCCAGTTTGGGATAGAGCTGTTTGACGAATTACTTTTACGCTTTGGCGGCAGATGCCTTATTAACGTGGACAAATTTTGGGATAACCCCAAGGAAATATACTCCGCTGTAAAAAAGGCGGGGCTTTGCCACCGTGTGCTGGTAAAAAGCAGCCCTACGGAAAAGGTGCTTTCCGTATTGGAGGAAATTGCACCGGAGCTGCCCTTTATGCCCATAGTGCGGGACAGCCATCCCACCCACGATGACTTGATAAAGCGCAAGATCAACTACGTGGGGGCGGAGGTGCTTTTTGCCGCCGAGGATGCAGAGGTAGCAAGCAAGGAGTTTATAGAAAAGATGCACGCCGACGGCAAGGTGGTTTGGGTCAACTCTATAATCTATAACCACAAGGTACAGCTTGCGGCGGGGCATTCCGACGATGCGGCGTTAAGCAGCGACCCCGAATTTGGCTGGGGATGGCTTGCGGACAGGGGCTTTGATATGATACAAACCGACTGGCCCGCCATGCTTATTGATTTTTTAAAGGCTACGGGAAGATATTACAAATAGACCGACAGAATTACACAACAAACATAAACCGTGCAAAAGCGCCGATGCTGAATTTTTTTGATTGATTTTTAAAAAGGGCTGTTTTAAATGCAATATTTGCATTTTGAAACAGCCTTTTTTTAATGTTCAACTTTTTATTTGCCTAAGATACCGTTTTTAACGATGACAGTAGCCAAAACCCTGCGGCCGATTATCCGCACCGTGCCTATTCAAAGCGCCCGTAGCTTGTGTTAAGTATATAATTCCCGTCGGCAGAGAGCTTAAATTCAAGATTGTTTCTTGGGTTGCTTTTTTGAACGTATTCCAAGGTAATATAGCTTGCCGCACCGTCACCGTGTATGCTGAAGTAAATCGTGGTGGGTGCCCCCAGCTGTTTTATTATGTCTTCAAGAGTAGCTGCATTTGTTATAGTGTTGCACACAACGTAGGAGATGTCGTCTACACCCAGATCAATGCCCGTGATTTTGCAATCCTTAAACGCCAAGGGAGTATCGGAAAGATTGGCGCCTTCTATGTCCAACTTCTTTCCGTCTGCGTTCTGTATATAAGCAGTAGGAAGCAGCGTATTGGGGTTAAGGATTCTGTCGGGTGTAGAGTTGCTTGTTAAGCTCCAGCCTTCATCTTCCAGTTCGCTGATGGGTTTTAATAAAGCAATGGTAGAACCGTCGCCCAGCATAACTGTATAATCCAACGGAAAATCTTTTTCGTTTTCGTATTTTATAGTATAAATATAGCTGCTGTAACCGGGCTCTTCCGATTCAGATAGCTCGTTATAGAGCGACAAATCCAGCAAAGCAGATATTTTTTCTGTAAAATCCTCTTTCGTTTTCACATAATCCTTATTTGAGGTATCTGCAACATACTCAAAAGTGCTATGGTTATTTGTTTGCGATTCCGAAGCGTTGTTTACCTGTTCACCGCCGTCTTTTCCGCACCCCTGCATTGAACAAACAGTTGCGGTACAAGCTAAAATCACAGCTAAAATCTTTAATAATTTCATATTTTGTTCTCCTTATAAATATTTACGTTTGTGTTTATAATATTTGCGATTTCTGCGGTGCGTTCTATTGTAATATTGATTTTTTCACTCGTCGTTTTCAACAGCAATCTGTCACCTTTAACGATAACGTCGTTTATGTCTTTATAGGATATTGCAAACGTTTTATTTTTGTACCCGTTCAGCGGGCAAATACCGGTCACGCCGTGCTCGCACACGCTTATATAAGTTTGCGCCCACCGTTTTTTCTGACCGTTAATTATCACGGTCATAAACAAAGTACCCAAAAGCACAAAAACAACCCCGACCGTTATTGAAACGGTAATATCCGCACCCCCTTTGTTTAGGAACAAGCCGGCGGCAACGGATACTATCACAAAAGACAGCGTGCTGCTTATGACCTCTTTAACAACACTGCCGGTCGTGCAATACTTTTTCGGGCAAGTTGCCCGTGCCATTTCTTTGCCTATAGTTGCCAGCTCCATTTTACTCTCCTTTCAAGTCGTTAACCTTTCGGTTTATATATTTATATAAGTATATACCTAAATAGAGGGATTGTCAAGGGGGGGTATATGTTTATTAAAATATATAAAGAGGTGGTTTTATGCTTCGTATTTGTCTTGACAAAACTTTGCAACAGCTTAATATCAGTCGATATGAGCTTGCAAAACGCACGGGAATACAGTATCAGATTATAGATAACTATTACAAAAACAAAGTAAAAAGATACGATGGATACGTTCTTGATAGGATATGTACGGCACTTGATTGTAAGATAGAGGACGTTATAGAATTTACAAAAGAATAAGCAGAGGCTGTCCGAGATGCAATAACACAGAATTTTAGGCAGCCTTTTTTTGCGCCTTGGAAGATTTATTTAGAAAACTTGGTAGATACAAAACGAGCGGTTGTTCGATGCCTTTCGGCAGCGAACAACCGCTTTTGCTGTAAATATTTGCTTTGTGTCTTCTTCGTCGGTACGAGTCTCGGTTTTTACTTTTGAATGTGTACGTCAAGCTGATTATGAGGAATTTCGATACCTCTGTAATCAAACGCCTTTTTAACGTTTTCCATAACGTCCATATAAACGGTCCAATAATCCTCGTTTTTGCACCATACTCTTACGGTATACTCAAGGCCGTGCTCGCCCTGCTTGGTAAGTCTTACGAAGGGCTCGGGCTTTTTAAGTACCTTTGCATGAGCGTTAACCACTACGGAGATAACCTCTTTAACCTCGTCAACGTCGTTCTTATAGGAGGCGTTGAAGGTAAGGTCCACACGGCGGAGGGGCTCGGAGGAGTAGTTTTCGATAACGGAGTTGGTAAGGCTTCCGTTGGGGATGGTAACACGCTTATTATCAAGGGTAAGCAAAACGGTATACACAACGGAGATCTCGGCAACGGTGCCCTGCTCGCCGGAGGCTTCGATAAAATCGCCAACCTTAAAGGGCTTAAACAGCAATATCATAATGCCGCCCGCAAAGTTTGCAAGTGCGCCCTGAAGCGCCAGACCTATAGCCACGCCGCAGGATGCAAGGATGGTAAGGAAGGAGGTTGTGGGGATGCCGAGTATTGCGGCAACCGTAAGGAACAGCACCACGTAAAGGGCTACGCCGCAGAAATTGCCCAGGAAGGAACGGAGGCTAACATCCATTTTATCAAGCTTGGGCGAGGTTTTTACAAACTTTTTTGCCATTTTTATAAGCTTGGCGCCTACCACCAAAACTATTACGGCGGCAAGCAATCTTACACCCAAGGAGGTTGCAAGCTCTAAAAGATACTGAAGAAAGGTTTTAAAATCCATAACGTCTTCTCCTTATAATAATATTTAAAGTTCTCCGTTGCTAATGCGGCGCTTGGTGTTTTCCGCATCGGTAACGTAAAGCTTATACCAGGTTATAAAGCAAAGGATTGCCCATATATGATGGTACCAATCGCCATTGCCCTTGCGGTGTTTTTCCAAAAGCTTTTGCGCCTCGGCGCTGTTTATGTACTGAGTTGCGGTGCTTTCGGCAATAATTTTGGACGCCCACTCGTAAAGCTCATCCTTAAGCCACACACGGACGGGGACGGGGTAGCCCAGCTTGGGGCGCACCACGGTCTCTTCATTAAGCAGGTCACGGAAGGTGTCACGCAGGATGAATTTTGTGGTGCCTTGGTTAAGCTTTTCACCGTCGCAAAGCTCGGCGGCGGCGGCAAACACCTCTTTATCCAGGAAGGGCACCCTTGCCTCTAAAGAGTTTGCCATGCTTAGCCTGTCGCCCTTGACAAGGATATCCGAGGGCAGCCAGGTATTAAGGTCACAATGCTGCATTTTTAAAAGCTCGCCATAGCCAAGGTCGGCGGCTTCCTTATATATGTGGGCGGTGCGTTGAGTATAGCACACGTCCTTGTCGTAGGGCAGATACAGCTTTTTCTTTTCCTCCTCCTTAAACACGAAGGAGTTGCCCACAAAGCGCTTTTCCAAGGGGACGCAGCCACGGTATATAAGGTTTTTGCCCTTTACGCCGTCGGGCAGAAGCTTTGAAAGGCCGTAAAGCGCACTTTTCATAAAGCCGGGCAGCTTTCTTATAGAGGCGGAGGAACGGGAGGTATCGTAAATACGGTAGCCCGCAAACAGCTCGTCGCTGCCCTCGCCGGAGAGGATAACCTTTACGTGACGTGCCGCCTCACGGCTGATGAGATAGATGGCGATAACCGAGGGGTCAGCCACGGGGCCATCCAGATGATATATGGTTTTTTCGTAGTTGTCGGTAAAATCCTTAAGCTTGCACTGAAGCTTGACGTGGTCGATATCCAAATGAGAGGATATCTCAGAGGCATCCGCTATCTCGTTATACGCCCCCACCTCAAAGCCTACGGTAAACGCCTTTATGCCCGGCTGAATTTTAGAAGCCACGGCGGTTATAACGGCGCTGTCGATACCGCTGGAAAGAAAACTGCCCAGGGGCACGTCGCTAAGCATATGGTGCGCTACGGAATTTTCTATGGCATCCCTAAGCTTAACCTGCTTTGCCTTGTAGCCCAGGTTCATATTGGGCTTGAACACGGGGCGATAGTAAGAAACGGTCTGTGCCTTGCCGTCCTTAATAAACATATAGCTGCCCTTGGGCAGGATGTTTATATCGCCGGTTACCGTGTCGGGCTCGGTTACGTACTGGAAGGTAAGATAGTGCTGGGTAAGGGTTTTGTCGGCAGAAAAGCCCTTGTAGCCCTTATCAAACAGATACGCCTTAAGCTCGCTGGAGAACACAACGCCCTCCTCGGTCTGTCTGTAGTAAAGGGGCTTTATACCAAAGGGGTCCCTGCCCGCCATAAGAGTTTTTTCTTGGTTATCGTAAATAAGAAAAGCGTACATACCCCTAAGCTTTTCTATAAACTTACAGCCGTACAAGCCGTAAAGGCGCAGGATAACCTCCACCTCGCTGTTGCCGTCAAAGCTTTCGCCTGCTGCCTTAAGCTCTTCCTTAAGCTCTAAATAATTGTAAATCTCACCGTTATAAACCACGGTGTATCTGCCGTTTTTTTCGGTATAGGGCTGGGCGCCGCCTGCCAAGTCGATTATAGAAAGACGGCGAAAACCAAAGGCAACCCTATCGGCGGTAAACAAGCCGTCGTCATCGGGGCCTCTGTGCCTTATGGCGTGGGACATATCCTTAACGGCACGGATATCGTCCTCGGTCAAAACGCTGTATTTGTATATTCCGGCAAAGCCACACATAAGCTTTTACCTCCGTTTTTAATGTAAAATTCTTCTTGACTTTATCTCGTCCCTTACAGCAGAGCAGTTCCAGACTACAAGGGCTATCCAAGCCAGATACGCCACCACCTTGAAGCTGTGTATAAGGCTCATATCCGTTATTGCGTAGGCAACAGAGAGGACGATATACACCACCATGGCTATGCGCTGCCTGAATATCTCGGTGCTTATATCCACGTCCATCCCCTGCTCTACCTGCTGTTTAAAGAAGTTTTCCGTAAGGAAAACCGCCCCACCGGTTACCAAGGGGACAAGGGCGCCCACTTCTATGGGCAAGTAGCTGAAAACAGCCTGCACAGCCGCCAGCCCCAGGCAAATAAGGGAAAGCTGCTTTTGCTTGCCTAACACCCAAACGCCCGTTGCAAAGAAAACCGTACCAACCCAAGCGGGCAGCACCAAAATATTGCTTTCGCCTACGTCTTGGTATATCCTTAAATCAAGGGCAAGCAGGCAGCCGAAGGTAAACAGCACCAAAAAACTTTTAAGGCTGATATAAAACTCTTCCCTTGGGGTGTCACCCACGTACTCGCCGTAGCGCTTTTCCACCGAGCGTCTGAACAGCTCGTCACGGCGGACACCGTTAATGAAGGAAACGGTCTCTTTAAGCCACCACACGCCGGCGATAAAGCTTACCAAAGAGCAAATAACAACGGTGTAGTTTTTATAAAGCTTAAGCCTGCCGAAGGTAAGACCCGGCAGCTCCTCGGGAGAATGGTCAAGGGTCAGCTCGGGCAGGGCAAAAAGCTCGGGCAGGATGGTTGCCGCCGTGTGTATTACCGCAAACACTATGCAAAGGGTTTTTACGGCATCAATACGGTCAAGGACGTTTTCGCTGTCAGAGCGCTGGGCAAGATAGCTAAGCCCCGCAAAGAAATAAATAAAAAAGCAAATAAGGCAAATAACCTCTGCCACGCCCAAAATGCTTACGGCGCTAAGAACTGCGCTGGAATCCATATCAAAGTTGAAAAACATAAGCACAAACCGTGCCAGGCTTACCCCTGCGCCGTAATAAAGCAGTTTCATGGCGCTTTCTATGCGATATTCCAGCACGTGTATTTCCTTAAGGGCATGGGCAATAAGCAAAAAGCCGAATGCGTTGGGCAACACGTCAAAAAGCTGTACCGTGGGCTCAAACAAAAAGATACAGCCAAATATAAAATACAAGCCGAAAAAACGGGAAAGCTTCATTACTTATCATCCTCTGATTCGTTGCGGGATTTGTTTTTTAAAAACTTTTTGCGTACAAGCTCTTCTGATTCCTGCCTTATGATCTCTTCCTCCCGCTTTGCCCTTGCTGCGGTGGTTATGGTGGTAAAGCAGGTAAACAGCAGCCATGCGTTAAGGAATGGGATTACGTACTGCCCCACCATTATAATAACGGCGATGGTGCCATCCACCTCAAAGAAGGAGCCTGCCACCTTAAGCGCCATATAAAGGGCGGTAAGGTAAGCGGTTGCCGAAGCACGCAGGGAAAAGACCTTTGCGCCCCCCTCTCTTGCTATGCGGGCTGTGGCGTTACAGTGGGCAAAGGAAAGCACCACGCAAAGCACAGCCAGCGCCACGCCCTTAATTGCCATAAGAGTATCGGGCAGCGGAGGGAGCTCAAAGACCATGGCAATTAAAATATATAGGTTAAACAGGGCAAAGGGTGCTGCCACACCTGCCGCATAGGCGGCAAGCTTATAGCCCTTATATGCTTTAAGCTCGGAGGAAACGCCCAAAAAACCCATGCACAAAAGCACGTAGCCCACCACGTCCAATCCGGCGTGCTCAAGCATTAAAAAAGCGTATCCAAAGGCACACAAACCAAAGCCCATAAAACCAAAATCCTTTCTTAGCCGTTGTTGGTGTTACCCATGCAGCACTTTTTGTACTTTTTGCCGCTGCCGCAGGGGCAGGGATCGTTGGGACCAACCTTTTCTTCTTTCTTTTTAACTACGGTGCGCTTTATAACGGGCTTTTCGCCGCCGGCTACGGCATCGCCCTTAAGCACTTCTTTTCTTTCCATGGGGGCAACCCTGGGGCGCACGGAAAGCAATCTTCTTACGGTGGTTTCTCTTATCTCGGCAATCATGCGGTCAAACATATCGCCGCCCTCAAGACGGTACTCGGTAATAGGGTTCTTCTGTGCGTAGGAAAGCAACCCTATGCCGTCCTTAAGGTCATCCATGTTGTCTATATGCATCATCCAGTTGCGGTCGACGGTTTCAAGCATTATTACCCTTTCAACCTCACGGAATACCTCGGGGGTAAACAGCTCTTCCTGTGCCGCATACTTTTCCTTGGCACGGTCCACAAGCATATCGTGCAAGGACTCACGGGTCATGGCGCTAAGCTCTGCTCCGGTGAATTTAAAATCTTCCTCGGTGCAAAGTATGCCAAGCAGCTCCTGACGGAGTGCGTCAAAGTTCCACTCATCGGCTATGTCGCTTTGAGTATGCTTATACATAACGCCGTCAACGTAATCGTCAAACATATCGGTAATGGTAGCGCTAAGGTCCTTACCGTCCAGCACCGCACGGCGCTGCTTGTAAATAACCTCTCTGTGCTGGTTCATAACGTCGTCATACTCCAGCACGTGCTTGCGGCGCTCAAAATTGTTGCCTTCAAGACGGGTTTGGGCGTTTTCGATAGAGCCGGAAAGTATATGGGCGTCAATAGGTGCATCCTCGCCCACACCCAGCTTTTGTACCATATTAAATATACGCTCTGCACCGAACAGACGCATAAGGTCATCCTGCAGCGACAGGAAAAAGCGGCTTTCGCCGGGGTCACCCTGACGGCCTGCACGTCCGCGAAGCTGGTTATCTATACGGCGGCTTTCGTGGCGCTCGGTACCCAGTATATAAAGACCGCCTGCTTCTTTAACCTTTTCTGCCTCTGCCTTGGTTATCTGCTCTGCTTCGCTGTTATATACGGCGTATTTTTCTCTTATTTCTACAATTTCGGGGTCGTCTGTAGAGGCAAAGCCCGTGGCTTCAAATATTTTTGCCTCGTCATAGCCCTCTTTTCTAAGGCGTTCCTTAGCTATATAATCGGCGTTGCCGCCCAGCATAATATCGGTACCTCTGCCCGCCATGTTGGTGGATATGGTAACGGCGCCGAATTTGCCTGCCTGGGCAACTATCTCCGCCTCTTTTTCGTGGTGCTTGGCGTTAAGCACGGTATGGGGGATGCCCGTTTTTGCAAGGAGCTTGGAAAGCTCTTCACTCTTTTCAACGGAAACGGTACCCACCAGCACGGGCTGGCCTTTTTTGTGGCACTCGGCAATCTGGGCAAGGATAGCCCTGTACTTGCCGTTTACCGTGGTATAAACCACGTCGTTTTGGTCCTTGCGTATCATGGGCTTGTTGGTGGGTATCTCCACCACGTCAAGGGCGTAGATGGAACGGAACTCCTCTTCCTCAGTAAGGGCGGTACCCGTCATGCCGGAAAGCTTACTGTAAAGTCTAAAGAAGTTTTGGAAGGTGATGGTAGCCATGGTTTTGTTTTCACGCTCTATCTTTACGCCTTCCTTAGCCTCAAGCGCTTGGTGCAAGCCGTTGGAGTAGCGCCTGCCGTGCATAACACGGCCGGTAAAGCTATCTATAATAAGCACGGCGCCGTCACGAACCAGATAGTCTACGTCCCTTTGCATAACGCCCCTTGCACGGATGGCGTTGTTAAGATGGTGCATAAGGGCGTTGTTTTCCGGGTCGCCCAGGTTTTCCACACCGAAGTGCGCTTCTGCCTTGCGCAGGCCGTTGCCCGTAAGCACTGCGGTGCGTGCCTTTTCGTCAACGATATAGTCGGCGTCAACGTTATCCTGATCCTCTTTTGCATCAATTTCCTTAATGCGCTGGCATTTAAGACCACGCACAAAGTTATCCGCCTTTTCGTAAAGGGGGTCGCTTTCAGAGCCTGCGCCGGAAATGATAAGGGGCGTTCTTGCCTCATCAATAAGGATAGAGTCCACCTCGTCCACTATGGCAAAGGCGTGGCCGCGCTGAACGGTGCGCTCTTTGTATACCGCCATATTGTCACGCAGGTAGTCAAACCCCAGCTCGTTATTAGTACCGTAGGTAATATCGGCGTTATAAGCCGCCTGCCTTTCGGCAGTTTTAAGGCCGTTAACTATAAGCCCCACGGAAAGCCCCATAAAGCGGAAGATGCTGCCCATCCACTCGCTGTCACGCTTTGCAAGGTAATCGTTAACGGTAACTATATGCACACCCTTGCCGTTAAGGGCGTTAAGATATGCCGGCAGGGTTGCCATAAGGGTTTTACCTTCGCCCGTCTTCATCTCTGCTATTCTGCCCTGGTGTATAACGATACCGCCTATAAGCTGCACCCTGTAATGGCGCTTGCCCAGCACACGGTCGGAAGCCTCACGCACGGCGGCGAAGGCATCGGGCAGTATATCGTCAAGAGTCTCGCCCTTGGCAAGGCGGTCTTTAAACACCTGCGTTTGGGCAGAGAGCGTCTCGTCATCCATAGCGGAATATTTACTTGCAAGAGCTTCTATTTTGTCCACCAGCGGCATTAGTTTTTTAACCTGGCGCTGGCTGTATGTACCGAAAATCTTAGTTATTAAGGACATAGTCAGTCCTCCCCTTATATTTAATCAGTTTATTATACACTAAATTTTCCCAAATTGAAAGCGTTTTATAAAAAATAATTGCACAAAACGAAAAAAAGGATTATAATGTAAACGGATATATTTACATTTATTAAGGAAATAAGGCAAAATGAAAAAGATAAACGTTGTACTGTTAGAGCCGGAGATTCCCCAAAACACCGGCAACATAGCCCGCACCTGCCCCGCCACGGACAGCGCACTGCACCTGATACGCCCCCTGGGCTTTGACGTGGACGACAAGCACCTTAAACGGGCGGGGCTGGATTATTGGCAGTATCTTGACTTGAACTTTTACGATAGCTGGGACGATTTTTTGTCCAAGCACGGGGATAAAGAGCTGTATTTCTTTTCCACCAAGGCACGCCGTTGCTATGCCGAGGCAGAGTACGGCGACCAAGTGTTTTTAATATTCGGCAAGGAAACCGCAGGCATACCCGAAGCCATACTTAAAGCCCACGAGGAAAGCTGCGTGCGCATACCCATGTACGGGGATCTGCGCAGCCTTAACCTTTCCAACAGCGCCGCCATTGCGGTATACGAGGTGCTTAGGCAAAAGGGCTTTGAGGGGCTTAACAGGGCGGGCAAGCTTTTTCCCGCAGAGGTAGACGTTAACGGGGAGGTCGTATTTTGAAAACCATAAGCGCAATAGGCACGCCCCACGGGGTTGGTGCCGTATCCATGATACGGCTTTCGGGGGCGGAAGCTTTTTCCGTAGTGGAAAAGGTATTTGCACCCAAGGGCAAAACGCCCCTTAAGGACAGACCTGCCCGCACCGCCGTATACGGCAATTTTAAGGACGAGCGTGGCTTTTTTGACGACGGAATAGTGGTGCTTTATCCTGCGCCCGCCTCCTACACGGGGGAGGATATGGCAGAGCTGATGTGCCACGGCGGCGTCCTTGCCACCACAAGGCTGTTTTCCGCCACCGTTTCGGCAGGGGCAAGCGTTGCGGCAGCGGGCGAGTTTACCAAGCGTGCCTTTATAAACGGTAAGCTAAGCCTTTCCCAGGCAGAGGCGGTGGGGCTTTTGATAGAAGCCAAGACCGATAGCTGCTTGGATATAGGCATTCGCCATCTGGGCGGCGCCCTTACGAAAAGCATAAACCGTTGCAGCGACAAGCTGCTTGCCATGGCGTCCTCTATGTACGCCTATATAGATTACCCCGAGGAGGATCTGACCGACCTTAGCGTGGAGGAGCTGACCCAAGGGCTTAAAGAGGTGCTTTTGGAGCTGGATAAGCTTAAAAACAGCTACCGCTACGGCAAGGCGGTGACCGAGGGCGTAAAATGTGCCATAGTGGGCTGCCCCAACGTGGGCAAAAGCTCGGTGCTTAACCTGCTTGCAGGGGAGGAGCGTGCCATAGTTACCTCTATTGCAGGCACCACCAGGGACGTTATTACCGAAACCGTCCGTCTTGGTGACGTATTGCTTAGGCTTTCCGACACGGCAGGGCTTAGGGAAGGCGGCGGAGAGATAGAGCGGCTGGGCATTAAGCGCAGTATAGAAAGCCTGCAGGGTGCCGAGCTGGTGCTGGCGGTTTTTGATGGCTCTAAGCCCCAAAGCGAAGGGGATAACGAGGTTATAAACCACGTAGCGGCGGCAGGCAAAACCGCCGTTACCGTGGGGGTAATAAACAAATCCGACAAGGGCAAGGTATACGAGTACAGCCTGCCCTTCCCTGCCATAAGACTTTCAGCAAAGAACGGCGACGGGCTTGAGGCGCTTACCGAAGCGGTAGGCAAGCTTTACGGCAGCGGAATTGAGCGCGATATAGGCGAAACCGTAACCAACGCCCGCCAGCACGGCGCAGTATGCCGTGCCGCCGAAAGCGTTGCTGCCGCTATTGCCGCCCTTGAGGCAGGCTATACCCAGGACGTGGCAGGCTTTGATATAGAGGCTGCCCTCTCCGCTTTGGGAGAGCTGGACGGCAGAGAGGTAAACGAAGATATAGTAAACGAGATATTCTCCCGCTTTTGCGTGGGGAAATAAGGAGTAGGTTTTTATGATAACGTATAACGCCGCAGCCCTTGACGTTGCGGTAATAGGCGCAGGCCATGCGGGGATAGAAGCGGCGCTTGCCGCCGCCCGTTTGGGACACAGCACCGCCATATTCACCCTTTCTTTGGACCTGGTAGGCAATATGCCCTGCAACCCCTCCATCGGCGGTACGGGCAAGGGGCATTTGGTGTATGAAATAGACGCCCTTGGCGGCGAGATGGGCAAAGCCGCAGACAAGGTAATGCTGCAAAGCCGTATGCTTAACCTAAGCAAGGGACCTGCGGTACATTCTTTGCGTATGCAGGCCGACCGCCGCAAGTATCAGGACAACATGAAGCACACCCTTGAAAACACCCCTAACCTTAAGGTTATACAGGCAGAGGTGGTTGAGGTATGTGCAGAGGACGGCAGAATTACCGGGGTAGTTACCGCATTTGGGGCGTTTTTTCCTGCAAAGGCAGTAATAATTGCCACCGGCACCTCCCTTGGCGGCAGGATAATAGTGGGCGAGCACGCCTACGATTCCGGCCCGGACAACACCAAGGCGGCGGTTTCGCTTTCTGATTCGTTGCGTGCCATAGGCGTAAGCCTGCGCCGCTTTAAAACCGGCACCCCTGCCAGAATCCACAAGGACAGCATAGATTTTTCCGTGCTGGAGGAGCAAAAAGGCGACGAGCCGCCTACGTATTTTTCGGTAGAAAGCGAAAAAAGCAACGGCGGATACTCCTGCCATATAACCTACACCAACGGCGAGACACATAAAATAATAAAGGACAACCTGCACCGCAGCCCGCTGTTCGGCGGCTCTATCAAAGGCGTGGGGCCCCGCTATTGTCCCAGCATAGAGGACAAGGTGGTGCGCTTTGCCGATAAGGAGCGTCACCAGATATTTATAGAGCCCATGGGTGAAAACACCAAGGAAATGTATCTGCAGGGGCTTTCCTCCTCTTTGCCGGAGGAGGTACAGCTTAAGCTTGTACACTCTATAAAGGGCTTGGAGAAGGCAGAGTTTATGCGTACTGCCTACGCCATAGAATACGACTGCACCGACCCCACCGAGCTTAAGCCCAGCCTTGAGTTTAAGGCTATTGAGGGGCTTTACGGCGCAGGCCAGTTTAACGGCAGCAGCGGATATGAGGAGGCGGCGGCACAGGGGCTTATAGCCGGCATAAACGCCGCACTGAAAATAGAGGGCAGAGAGCCGCTGATATTAAGCCGCGGCGAAAGCTACATAGGCACCCTTATTGACGATTTGGTTACCAAGGGTACCAACGAGCCCTACCGTATGATGACCTCCAGAAGCGAATACAGACTTTTGCTTAGGCAGGATAACGCCGAGGACAGACTTATAGAAAAAGGCCGTGCCGCAGGCTTGGTAAGCGACCTGCAGTACAACCGCTATCTGAGGGACAAGGCGGATATAGAGGCGGAGATAAACCGCCTTAAGAGCGAGTCCTTACCCAAAACCGAGGCGCTGGACCGGCTGCTTGCGTCGGCGGGATTCCCACCCACGGTGGGCGGTATCCGCAAGGCGGAGCTGCTTAAACGCCCCGGTATAAAAATAGAGGACGTTTACCGCTTGGAGGGCAACACCACTCCCCCCGAAAGGCGCATATACACCCGTGTAGAAACGGAGATACGCTATGCGGGCTATATAGAAAAGCAAAGGCGAGAGGTAGAAAAGCTTGCGTCCCTGGAAAGCAAACGTCTGCCGCCCGATATTGATTACAGCGCCATAAAGGGCATACGCATAGAAGCGGCACAAAAGCTGGAGAAGCACCGCCCCGAAAGCATCGGCCACGCCGCAAGGATATCCGGCATAAGCCCTGCAGACATAAGCGTGCTGCTTATATATCTTTCACACAGAGGAGGCGAGGGTAAATGAGCCTTAAAGCGCTGACGGAGAAATATTCACCCATGCCCCTTGACGAAGCCTGCCTTAACAAGCTGGAGGTTATAGGCAAGCGCCTGCAGGAGGAAAACAAAAAATACAACCTTACCGCCCTTACCGCCGACGAGGACGTGGCAATACTTCATTTTGCCGACTGTTTACAGCTTGTAAACAACGTGGATTTCGGCGGCAAGACCGTTGTGGACGTGGGCTGTGGCGGCGGCTTTCCCTCGTTGGTAATAGCTGCGGCAGTACCCGACGCCAAGGTGTTCCCCTTGGACAGCACCGCCAAAAAGCTGACCTTTGTGGCAGATACCGCAAATATGGCGGGGATGGACAACGTAAGCACCCTTGTGGGCAGAGCGGAGGAGCTGGTTAAGGACCGCCGTGAAAGCTTTGATATAGCCGTGTCCCGCGGGGTAAGCCGTCTTAACATTTTGGCAGAGCTGTGCCTGCCATACGTTAAGGTAGGCGGCGTTTTTGCAGCAATGAAGGGCGCAGGCGGCGCCGAGGAGGCGGCAGAAGCGACAAAGGGCATAGCCAAGCTGGGCGGCAGGCTTAAGGCGGTTGTTCCCGCACCGGTGGCAAAGGGCGAGGACCACTGCATAGTGATAATAGAAAAAATTCGCCACACCCCCGCAGAATACCCAAGGCAGTACAATAAAATAAAAAAGCTTCCCCTTTAATAAAGAACGATTGACATTAAAATAACAAGGTGTTAAAATATATACAACCAATATAAAAATAACGCAAGAGGAAAACGCTGTATGCGCCTGCTGAGGGCAAAGCATGGGCTTGTTACGGTTTTGCAGGCAACCTGCCTATGTAAAGTCCGGTATCCTTAATAAGGATTTCAAGATTTTTTCCTCTTGCTTATTTTTTACGGAGGGCTTTATGGTCACCGAAAAAATAAACAACCCCGCAGCGTGGCGGCAGTTTGCACAAAGCAAAGCGGAAAGCAAGCATCTTTCCGCCGCTGAGGAAAAAGACCTTTTAAAATACGTTGAGGATGAGCAGTACGCTCCACTTGTGGCGGCGTACAATGCAGGTGCGCCCTTTTGCCACCCCACCGCCGCAGTTATAAACAAGCAGTATTCACAAAAGAAGCGGACGGTGTTTATTTTTCCCAGAGAAGAAAACTATTTTTTAAGCTTTATAGCCTTTTGCCTTCACGAATACGACGGCATCTTTGCGGAAAACCTATGCTCTTTTAGAAAAAGCACGACTGTAAAGGCAGTTATACGCCGCCTTTCCACTCAAAATAACGTAGACGGAAAATACACCTGCAAGGTGGACGTGAGCGACTATTTTAACTCGGTGGAGCCGACCGCCGTCCTTGCCATGCTGGAAAAGCTTTTGTGGGATGACAAGCTGTTGTTTGAGTTTATAAAAAATCTGTTGCTTGACCCCTATGCCTACAAGGACGGAAAGCTTATACGGCCCAAAAAAGGCATAATGGCGGGGATGCCTATATCCTCCTTTTTGGCAAACCTGTACCTTAGCGACACAGACCGCTATTTTATGGAAAAAGGCGTTACCTATATGCGGTACTCTGATGACGTAATTATATTTTCCGATACGGAAGCGGAGCTGACAGAGCATACAGAGGCACTAAAAGCACAGCTTTTTGCCCACGGACTGCAAATTAACCAAAGCAAAGTACGCCGCACCACCCCCGGCGATGGGTGGGAATTTTTGGGCTTTGCCTACAAAAACGGAGTGGTAGATATAGCCCCCGTTGCGGTAGACAAGCTAAAAAAGAAGATGAAGCGCAAAGCACGGGCAATTTACCGATGGAAAATAAAAAAGGGTGCAAATGACCAACGGGCAGTGGCGGCGTTTATCAAAAGCTTTAACCGAAAGCTGTACGAAAACCCAAGGAACGATGAAATCACCTGGACACGCTGGTATTTTCCCGTTATAACCACCGACGCAAGCCTTAAGACTTTGGACGCCTATATGCAGGATTGCATACGCTATATTGCACGGGGCAACTACTCCAAACTTCGCTATAAGCTGACCTATGAGGAGATGAAAGCGGCAGGCTATATAAGCTTGGTAAACAGCTATTACCGTTTTAAAAAGAACCCTACGTAACAAAAAAACAGGCTTCTTTGAAAAAATCAAAGAAGCCTGATTTTTATCTTATCTCTTGCTCAAGGTTTAAAAAATCCTCTGCGTTAAAAAAATCGATAAGGCTTATGCCCAATCCGTCGCAAAGCATTTTAAGGGTAACGATGCCCGGATTATGGCTTTTTCCGTAAAGAATATTTTTTATGGTGGAAGGCGGTACGGCTGATTCTATAGCCAGCTTGTGTATTGACATCCCATTCTTATCCAGCAAAAATAATATGCGTTTTTTTACAGCGGTGTAGGTATCCATATAATGCTCCGTTTCTGTTTGGTGTATACCGACTATTTTAGTATTTTACTATTGACAAAGTGGGCTATATATGATACTATGGGCTATAGATAGACCGAATTAACTAAATGTTCAAAAAAGGAGAATGTCTATGTTTTGCAACAAATGCGGAGCGCAAATATCCGATAACGCCGAAGCCTGCTCTTCCTGCGGAGAGGTTATCCCAAGACAACCGTCCCTTTCCACAAAGCTTCATTGTCCAAAATGCAAGTCCCACAACCTTACCGTAACAACGGAAAGCAGTGTAGAGGGCGCAATAACCGCCCACAGCAGCTATACCGGCGTAAGCAGCACCAAGGTAGAAAGCATCCACAGAAATTTTTGGGTGTGTTCCGATTGCGGCACAAAGTTTCGCAACATCCAAAACTTAGAGGAAGAGATCGCACACGCCAAAAAGAAGCCAAAGGCATTTGGGATTATTGCAGCTATCTTCTTTGCCATAGCGATATTCTTTATAATCAACCTTATAAGAAAACCCTGGGCTATAATAATTTTCGGTGCCGCAACGGGCTTTTTCCTGCTTATTGCCCTTATTTCCTTTGTGCTTATGTTCTCTGCCAAAGGCAAGGTTAAAAAGCTGTGGGAAGAGCTGGAGTATCTTAACACAAATTGTTTTAACTGATTTAAAATTAATCGGAGGTCGAAGCGTAATCGACCTCCGATTTGTTTAAAGGGTAAACTTTTGCCCCATGGATTTAAAGGCTTCCTTGGCCTTGCACATCATTACGTCGCAAAGGCCGGAGCGGTTTTTTATTATCATTGCCGTCATATAGGCAGAGCTTGCGCCGATAACCATACCTGCTATGGCACCGCTTACTATAATACATTTGCATAAATTTTTCATAAAGTTATCAACTCCTGTCGCAGTTAGTATCACCAAATCTGCCCTTTTTATGCAAAAACCTTTAAAAAAACTGTTGACAAAGGTGGTAAAAAGCGCTATAATATATGAGCGTCTGCTGAGATGTAGGCAAAAACACGGGGGTGTGGTTATATGCGGCTGGATATACAACAACTGCTGGCAGAGGATGGCGGCACCTTAGGTTTTGAGCTTACCCTACCCTTGGACGGCGACCTTGCGGATTTTAAGCAGGGCAGCGCCGATATAAAGGGCAAGCTTAGCAACCACGGCGGTTACCTTTTGTTAGAGGGGAACACTGCCGTATCCGCACGGGGGATTTGCTCTCGCTGTGGTGAAGATTTTGATTTTTGTCATTCCTTCGATACGGTGCGCCCCGTTGCTAAGGAGCTTACCGACGACAGCAATGACGATTATATTTTAACAGACGAGGATGGGTTTGTAGACCTTAAAGCCGTTTTTGAGGACGAGCTTTTGTTGGAGCTGCCCACCAAGCTGTTATGCCGTGAAAGCTGCAAGGGGCTTTGCCCTAAGTGCGGCGCCAATCTTAACGGCGGCAACTGCGGTTGCAGCACTAAGGAGATTGACCCACGGCTTGAGGTTTTGAAAGCGTTGCTTGATAACGGCTGATATATTATTCCTAAAAGAGGGAGGTGCTGAAGATGGCAGTACCAAAGGCAAAAGTGTCCAAGGCAAGAAGAGATAAGAGACGCTCTTCCGTATGGAAGCTGGATATGCCCGGCATGACTAAGTGCGCAAAGTGCGGTGAGTACAACCTTTCCCACAGAGTTTGCAAGAGTTGCGGCTCCTACGCAGGCGAGGAAATCATCAGCAAGGACGACAGTAAAAAGGCATAAGGCTTTGGTTTAATGTGAGGGTTTCTGCCCGTTTTGCGGGGCAGAAACTCTCCAGAAACGCGTGCCGTTCCTCGGGCAGTTAAGCCTTGGGGCAGGCGCGCCTTTTGCGTTTATGGAGATTTTTTATGGTTAAGATAAGCTTTGTGGATGCAGGCAGCCCCGCCCATAAGGCAGGCCTTGCCGCCGGTGACAATATAATAAGCGTTAACGATAACCCCATAAACGACGGGTTAGACTATTATTTTTACACCACCGACCGCCGCCTTAACATCCTGGCGGAGCGTGAGGGCGCAAGGTTTTCCGTTGCCGTTGCCAAGGGCGAGTACGACCCCCTTGGGGCGGAGTTTGACACCTACCTTATCACCGCCCAAAAGCGTTGCAAAAATAACTGTATGTTCTGCTTTATAGACCAAAACCCCAAGGGTATGAGAGAGAGCATATATTTTAAAGACGACGATGAGAGGCTGTCCTTTCTTCACGGTAACTACGTTACACTTACCAACCTGAAGGATGAGGACATAGCCCGAATAATAAAAATGCACATATCACCGGTAAACGTATCGGTGCATACCATGAACCCCGAGCTGCGCTGTAAGCTTATGGGCAACCGCTTTGCGGGGGATTGCTTGGGCTATCTTACCCAGCTTTCCGAGCATGGCATAGCCATAAACGCCCAGCTTGTGCTTTGCCCCGGCATAAATGACGGGGATGAGCTTAAATACAGCATGGAGCAGCTTTATAAGCTTAAATCGCTGCAAAGCGTTTCCGCCGTACCGGTGGGGCTAACCAAGCACAGAGATGGGCTGGCAAAGCTAAGGCTGTTTACCAAGAAAGAGGCGCTGGCGGTTATAGAAGCCATAAAAGAGTTTACCAAGCGTCCCCTTAAAGAAAAGGGCGTGCGGATGTTTTACGCCTCTGACGAGTTTTATCTGACGGCGGGGCTGCCCCTGCCCGAGGAGGATGAGTACGACGGTTATCCCCAGCTTGAAAACGGCGTGGGTATGCTGCGCAGCCATAAGGAAGAGTTTGCCTGGGCGTTGGACGAGGCAAAAGCCGCACTGACTGAGGGTGTAAAGCCCCGTCGGGTGGCAATAGCCACGGGCTACGCCGCCTACGACCACATTTGTGATTTAGCAGCAGGGGTGCGGGAAGCTTTCCCCAAGGTGGAGATAGGCGTTTACAGGGTAGAAAACAACTTTTTCGGCAACACCGTTACGGTAAGCGGCTTGGTTACCGGCGGTGATTTGATAAACACTCTTAAGCCTGCAGGCAAGTGGGATAAGCTTATTATCCCCTGCAATATGCTTAGGCAGCAGGGTGACCTGTTTTTGGACGGCGTAAGCCTTGAAGACGTAGAAAACGCCTTGGGCTATCCCGTGCAAGTGGCTGAAAAGGACGGAGCCGATCTGCTTTACAAGCTGCTTGGCGTTACAGAGGAGGAACTTATATGAAAGGTACCGTTGCCATAATAGGCAGACCCAACGTGGGCAAAAGCACCTTTTTTAATAAAATCACCGGCGAGAGGATATCTATAGTAGACGATACCCCCGGCGTTACCCGTGACCGCATCTATGCCGATACGGAATGGAACGGCAAAAGCTTTGTTATTACCGATACCGGCGGGCTTGAGCCTACGGCAAACACCGAAATCCTAAGGCAAATGCGTACCCAGGCAGAGCTTGCCATTGTAAGTGCCGACGTTATTTTGTTTATGACCGACGTACACGCAGGCGTTACCGCCGATGACCGTGAAATTGCCACAATGCTTATGCGTAGCCGCAAGCCCGTTATTCTTGCGGTTAACAAGATAGACACGGTAGGCGCACTTCCCGGCGAGTATTATGAGTTTTACGAGCTGGGCTTGGGCGAGCCTATTCCCCTATCCTCCATCCACGGCACCGGCAGCGGCGATATACTTGACAGAATAGTTGAGCTGTTGCCCGACTATGAGGAAGAGCCCGAGGAAGAAGGCGTTATTAAGGTTGCCGTTATCGGCAAGCCCAACGCAGGCAAAAGCTCTATAGTTAACCGCGTGGCAGGTGAAGAAAGGGTTATTGTTTCCGATATCCCCGGCACCACCCGTGACGCCACAGATACCCGCATAGAAAACCAACACGGCAAATACGTGTTTATTGATACGGCAGGTATCCGCAGAAATGCAAAAATAGAAGATAATATCGAAAAATACAGCGTTCTTCGTGCCCGTGCCGCCGTAGAGCGTGCCGACGTATGCCTTATTATGTGCGATGCTGCCGAAGGCGTTACCGCCCAGGACGAGCGCATTGCAGGCATAAGCCACAATGCGGGCAAGGCAGCAATTATCGTTATGAACAAGTGGGA
>JAZUNS010000175.1:0-3325 GCA_045604285.1 Eubacteriales bacterium | reverse complement strand
AAAGAGTGCAGACGAAACGAACCGAGGCGAAAAAACACCCCACAAAAACTTTGTTTTTGTGGGGACCCCGAGAACTGTACAAAAGTACTGTGAGCCGAGGTTCGTTTTGAACGAAAAATACGATAAATTGCAGAAAAGTGGGGGAGCATTCCCGACTTTTCAACTTTGTTTGTAATTGATTTTTTATATTTTTCGTGTTCTGTGCCTTTGCCAGCGGGCTGAAAAGCTGACTTGGGTAGTCTGCTGCGGTGTTATCGCCTATTCTTCAACAAGCTCAAACTTATAGCCAACGCCCCAAACGGTCTTAAGCGCCCATTTATCGCTGGCGCCGTCAAGCTTCTCTCTCAAGCGCTTAACGTGTACGTCCACCGTGCGGCTGTCACCAAGGTAATCAAAGCTCCATACCTTGTCCAAAAGCTGGTCCCTTGTAAACACACGGTTGTAATTGGCGGCAAGGAAATAAAGCAGCTCCAGCTCCTTAGGGGGAAGATTTATGGGCTTGCCCTTAATTCTAAGCTCGTATCTCTGCAAGGATATTTCTATATTATCAAACCTGATGATCTCGCCGTTGCTTACCTCACGCTTGGTATAGCGTCTTAGCACCGCCTTTATACGTGCAAAAACCTCTTTTATATCCAGGGGCTTTACAATATAATCGTCGGCGCCAAGCTCCAAGCCCAAGACCTTATCTATGGTATCGCCCTTGGCGGTTATCATTATAATGGGTTTATTGGAATGCTCTCTTATCTCACGGCAGACCTGCCAGCCATCCTTTTTGGGAAGCATAACGTCCAAAAGGACCAGGTCCGGGTCATAGCTGCGAAAAGCCGTTATCCCCTCAAAGCCGTCGTTAGCCACCCTAACCTCGTATCCGTCGTTTTCAAGATACATACGAAGCAGGTTGCATATATCGCCGTCATCATCAATCAAAAGAATTTTAGTCATAACCTATTGCGACCGTCGCTTTCATTTAAAATGTTTATAAATTATAAACAAAAACCTCGTTTTTGCAACTGTTTAGCCCATTATACCCTATTTTTTTTCATAAGTCAACCAATTTCTTCAACATTTCTTAAAAGTTAACAGTGTTAACTGCATATTTTTTTCTTTATTTTGCTTATTTTGCAAAACTAAAGGCGGGGAATTTAACCCCGCCATATTTACAAAAATTTCGGTTTAGTTCAAATCAAGGGCTTTTCCGTTCTCGTAGCTTTCCTCGCCGCTGCTGTATAGATATTTATATTTGCCCACGAAGCAATCGTCCACCACAAAGCCCATTTTTTGGTCCTCAAACATTCCAAATTCCAGCTCCTTGGCGTAGTCATAGCCGCACATAACGCCGTCTATCCACACGCATTCGTCAAGGCTGCACCACTTGCCCTCGTAATAAAAATTGCGAACGCCCACACCGTGAGCAACGCCGTCCCTAACCTCGCCCACGTACTCGGTCTTTGCGGTGCCGTCATCGTCAATCAAGGTCTGCTGCAGCCCGGGGTCGGTAATTCTAAAACCGGGAAAACCGAAAGCCGCAAAGAAGGTGGCAAGTGCTCGGTTAGCGTCGGTTACGCTTAAGCCGTCGGAAACAAGCACGTCCCGCAGCTTAACTACGTAGTCCTTAAAATTGTAGGCGTTATTAATAAGCTCTATAAGGACAGGCCTTGCCTTGCCGTACAGCAAGGTTTCAAAAGCGGCGGCGTCACTGCTTCCACCTGTAAGGTCGGCAAGCTTTCCGCTGCTTTTGGCTTTGTTAAACATATTTACAAAGCCGTTTTCGCCTTTGCAAAGCTCTCTTACTGCCCATACGATATCCATGTTGTTTCCTCACTTTCTTTAATGAACTTTACGTTTAAATTATATCACGGCGGGCGTTCCATTGCAAGGGAAAATGAACAGATTTTTGCTAAAGATTTAAAAAACTTGGTATGCATTTGGCGGGCAATTCATATCTTGCCGCCGTCAATTTTTAAAAAACGCAAGTTGCTATTGAAAAAAGCAAGCCGATGTGATAGTATAAGTTAAGTTGGATGTTTAATTATTTAAAGGAGAATGATTATATAATGAAACTTGGTATAGTTGGTTTGCCAAACGTTGGCAAAAGCACTCTTTTTAACGCACTTACCGGCGGCGGCGCCGAGTCGGCAAACTACCCCTTCTGCACCATAGACCCCAACGTAGGCGTTGTACCCGTACCTGACAGCCGCTTGGATAAGCTGGCGGAAATGTACAACCCCGAAAAATACACCCCCGCGGTTATCGAGTTTGTGGATATTGCGGGCTTGGTTAAGGGCGCCTCTAAGGGTGAGGGCTTGGGCAACAAGTTTTTGTCCCACATACGTGAGGTTGACGCCATTGTTCACGTGGTGCGTTGCTTTGGCGGCACCCAGGTTATCCACGTGGAGAGTGAGGCCGACCCCGCCCGTGACGTTGATATTATTAATACCGAGCTGATTTTGTCTGATATAGAAATACTTGAGCGCCGCATTGACCGCATAAAGAAGGCAATGAAGGGCGATGCCTCTTTGGGCTCTACCCTTGCCGTTTGCGAAAAGCTGCTTGATGCCCTTAACAACGGCATTTGCGCCCGTGGGGTGGAGCTTAGCCCCGACGAGGAAGAGCTTATTGCGGATACTCCCCTGCTTTCCGGCAAGCCCGTTATTTACGCCGCAAACGTAGACGAGGCAAGCCTTGCCGACGGTGCTGAAAGCAACCCCTATTACAAGGCGCTTTGCGAAACCGTAGCAGGCGAAAAGGCAGAGGTTTTTGCACTTTGCGCCTCTGTTGAAGCCGATATTGCCGAGCTGGACGAGGAAGACCGCGGCGTATTTCTTGAAGACCTTGGGCTTAAAGAGTCAGGCTTGGCACAGCTTATTCGTGCATCCTACCGTTTGCTGGGTCTTATAAGCTTTTTGACTGCAGGCCCCAAGGAGGTTAGGGCGTGGACCATACGCAAGGGTACCAAGGCACCGGGTGCGGCAGGCAAGATCCACAGCGATTTTGAGCGTGGATTTATCCGTGCCGAGGTAGTTGCCTACGACGACCTTATGGAAAAAGGCACCATGACGGCTGCAAAGGAAGCCGGCCTGGTCCGCAGCGAGGGTAAGGAGTACGTTATGAAGGACGGCGACGTGGTGCTGTTTAGATTTAACGTGTAATAACGAATTAAGGGGGTTGCCTTACAGGCACCCCCTCAGACCGCTGACAAAGGTACAGAACACGAAAAATATAAAAAATCAATTACAAAAGAAGTTGAAAAGTCGGGAAAGCTTCCCGACTTTTCTGCAATTTATCGTAATTTTTCGTTCAAAACGAACCTCGGCTCACAGTA
>JAZUNS010000174.1:0-3566 GCA_045604285.1 Eubacteriales bacterium | reverse complement strand
AAGACCAAGATACTTGCCCTTTTGCCCCTTTACCACATATTTGGCTTTGAGGCATCGTATTTGTGGTTTGCGTTTTTTAACGCCACCATTGTTTTTCCCAAAACCATGGCGCCCGACCACCTGCTGGGGGCGGTACGGCTTTGCGGCGTTACCCATATTTTTGCCGTGCCTATGTTTTGGAACGCCGTTGCCAAAAAGGTAAAGGCTGCCGTAGGAAGGGAGTCCCACGCCACGGCGGAAAAGTTTGCCAAATATACCAAGAAGGCAATAAGCCTGCAAAGCCGTTTCCCACGCCTGGGCGCCCGGGCAAGCCGAAAAATGTTTGGCGCCCTGCGCAAAGAGCTTTTTGGCGACAGCGTAAAGTTTTGCATCACCGGCGGCAGCGGCATTAAGGACGAGGTTTTAACCACGATTTCTGCCCTGGGCTATCCCCTGTATAACGGCTACGGCATGACCGAGATTGGCATTGCCTGCGTGGATTTTGCCCCAAAGCTTGGGGATAGACTGCCCGTAAGCATCGGCAAGCCTTTTCCCTCCCTTAGCTTTGATATAAGCAAGGAGGGTACCCTGCTGGTTAAGGGGGATTCCGTTTGCAAGCGGATAATAATAAACGGCAAGCAGGCAGAAGCCGCCGAGCTGTTTGATACGGGCGACTTAGTGCAGCTTGACGAAAAGGGCAATTACCGTATGCTGGGCAGAAGCTCTGACCTGGTTATAAGCGAAAACGGCGAAAACCTTAACCCCCAGCTGGCAGAGGAGCTGTTAAGGCTTGACCTTGCCCGTGATTTTTGCATATGCGGCGACGCCCGAAACGAAAACCTGATTTTGATAGTACAGCTTAGCGAGGACGCCGACGAAGCCCTTAGAAACGAGCTTGCGGCACGGGTAACCGAAGCTGTAGGAGCGCTGCCCACGGCTTACGGAATTAAAAAAACATGGTACACCTATGACAGCCTTGCCCAAGGCAAGGACATAAAGGTAAGCCGCAGCAAGCTACGGCGGCGCATGGCAGAGGGGACGATAAAGCTGTTTTCCGCCCCCACGGCTATGGACACGGCAACGGAGGAAAGCGAGATTAAAAAGACCCTGCGTTGCATTTTTGCCCAGGTGCTTGAGGTTGAACCCAAGGATATAAACGCCGCAGGCCACTTTTTTAACGACCTTGGCGGCACCAGCCTTGATTACATGGCGCTTATTTGCCGCATTGAACAGCAATACGGCATAACCCTGCAGTTAGAGCGTGACAATTTTGGCTATTCCCTTAACGATTTTACCAAAGTGGTGGAGGACTTAACGGAGCATGATATTTGATTTTTTCAGAATATTGGGCATAATTACAGGATACCCCGCACAGCTTATATTTTTTAAAACCAAGGTGTATTACGAAAACAAGGCAAAGCAATCCCGCAGGATAAAGGGCGGCGCCCTTGTAATATCCAACCACTTTAACCTGGTGGATTTTATAGTTAACACCTTTGTGGTTTTTCCCAGAAAGCTTTACGTGGTAGCGTCGGAGCACGCCTACAGAAACCGCGGCTTTTCCTTTGGGATGCGCTTTTTTGGCGGCGTAAAGGCTGACCGCACCACAAAAAGCATGCGGTTTATTGACGACAGCATAGAGCTGATAAAAAACGGCAAGCTTGTGCAGATATTTCCCGAGGGGCATAACACGCCCGACGGCAGCATAAAGCCCTTTAAGCCCACTTATCTGATGATAGCCCTTAAGTCTGACCGTCCCATAATACCCATAATAACCAACGGAAGCTACGGTTTGTTTAAGCGTACCCGTGTTATTATAGGCGAGCCTATCTACCTATCCCAACTTACAAACACCGAAAACGTTACCAAGGAAGAACTTGCCCGCCTTAACGAGATAATTTATAACAAGGCGCTGGCTCTTAAGGAAACGCTTGACGGATACACCAAGGGGAAATAAAAATGGATACATTTACCATTATTATACTGTGCCTTGTTCTGTGGGGGATATTATCTTATTTTATCGTCACCTTCGGCGCGGGCTATTTTGTGTTTACAAGGACCCTAAAGCGCAGAAGCAAAGAGCAATGGGGCAGAGGCCACCTGACCGACCCAACATCTCAACATATTGATATGGACAATATCGGTCAAACGTGGTATAATGACAATAAACAATACAAAAAGGACGTACATATAATAAACGAAGGCTTAAATCTTTACGGTGAGTATTACGATTTTGGCAACAAAAAGGCGGTTATGGTACTTTCCGGCAGAACCGAAAGCCTGCGTTACGGCTACTTTTTTGCCAAGCCCTACGTAGAGATGGGCTATAACGTTTTGGTTATGGACCCCCGTGCCCACGGCGAAAGCGACGGCACCTACAACACCATAGGCTTTGAGGAAAGCAAGGATATGCTTGTGTGGGCAAAGCTGTTGCATGACAAGCACGGCGTGGAGGAGATAGTTTTCCACGGGATATGCATCGGCTCGGCAGGCGGGATGTACGCCATCACCTCAGGCAACTGCCCCGACTATATAAAGGGGCTGGTGGCAGAGGGGATGTTTACACGGTTTGAAGAGTCTATGCGCAACCACCTTAAAGAGCGCAAAAAGAATATGTACCCCATAATGCATTGCATAAACTTCTGGATGCATCACTACACCGGCCACACAATGAGCTTTGGCCCCATAGACGTGATGCACAAGATGGACAGACCCTTGCTTATGCTGCACAGCAAGCTGGACACTTACTCTCGGCCCGAGCTTGCGGAAAAGCTGTACGGGCTTTGCCCCGTGCAAAACAAAAAGCTGGTTTGGTTTAATAAAGGCGGCCATTCTTTGCTTAGGATAACGGATATGGAGCTGTACGACAGCTCGATAAAAGCCTTTTTAGCTACCTTGCAAAGCAAGGAGCCCACCACTGTATAGCAAAACAAATAATATAAAGAAAGAAGGTATTTTCCATGTTTTGTAACAAATGCGGAGCAACATTAGAACAAGGTGCTTCCTTCTGCGTAGGCTGCGGCGCACCCGTTGCTAATGATGCTAACTCCACCCCTGCGGCAGAGCCGGCTTATACCCCTGCCCCCGGCTACGATGCAAACTACGGCTATACCCCTACCCCTTCCTACAGCACAGCAGCTGCCGACGAGCTTTCCTCCGGCGCACTCTCCAGCGGTATCATGGCGTTGATTTTCGCTTGGGTGCTCCCCTTTATCGGTAGCATTCTCGGCTTTATCTTCTCCGGCAAGGCTAAGAAGAAGGCAAAGGCTTATTACGATATGACCGGCAGCTATGACGGCAGATCAAAAACCGGTAAGATCCTTGGCACCATCGCTTTCATTGTAAGCTTGCTTTCCATCATTTTCTGGGTATTCTACATTATATTTATCGTTGTACTTGCATCCTCTATGTAATAAGGGTTAATGCGACAAAAAGCCCATACCGCATTGGCGTGATACTCTTAACGGAGTATCACGCCAGTTCTATTCGCCTGTGGCGAGTTCTATTGCTACGCAGTGTTATTCGGCTTACGCCGAGTGATATTTGCTTCGCAAGTTTATGGCGAATAGAATATCACTGAAGCCGCA
>JAZUNS010000173.1:0-5246 GCA_045604285.1 Eubacteriales bacterium | reverse complement strand
TCTGCAACTACTGTGGTATTACCATTAGAGTCGGTAACTGCAACGTCATAGGTTACTATAACGCCGTCTTCACCTGCAACAACGTCATCCCAGTTAAGGTCGGGGGTCATACCTATTTCCTGCTCATTATAATGAGAGGTAATAACGGGAGCGTCGAGCTTAGCGGATTTAACACCGTTGATTTCAACTTCGCTATAAACAATGTAGCTTCCGCTCTTAATACCACAAACAAATACATAATTACCGGTAACTTCACAATTAAGAACATACTTGTTAACGTTACCGTTTTCTTCTGTTCCGTCGGCTTTGCTAAGAGTTCCTGCAAAGACCGCATCTTCTATATTATTGGTTTCGCTTACATAGAATGAAAGTGTTGATAACTCATAGGAAGTTGCGGAATGTGAATATACGGCGATTTGGTTTATGTCAACCTTTGATGCCAACTTATAAACCACAACAGGTTGCAAAGTGTTGTATGCAATGAAGAAAACGTGACCGGCGCCGTTATATCCTGTTGGGATACTGCCGTCATTAAGAACACCGCTATGGAAGGAAGTCATATCTTCAACAGTACCGGAAGAAGATATGGAGGAATAATCATAAGCCATGTACTGACCGCCGTTATCTACGTGCGCCCAGTTTTTGGGAGTGGTATCGGGACCAACGGCAGCGGAAATGGTGCCGTTTATTACAACTTCATCCAGATAGAAATTGTGTTTTAAGGAATCGTGAGTGCCTGTATTGTTATCGATATTGATCTTTACGTATCTGTAATAGCCGGCGGGGGCGGATACAGAGCTCTTGTGAACGGCATGAAGAGTAGCAGTAGAAGAAGACTGAGGCAAGCTACCATCTTCTGCCCACGTGCCCCTTGTTGCGGTAGTCCAGGTAGAATTATCTTCAGAGAAGGAATAGGTTACGGTATAATCGTCACAGCCTGCCGCATTACCTCTGCGAGGGCTTCTGAAAGAAACGCTTTCAAGGTCGTAGGTATTACCAAGGTCGAATACTATGGTCATACCGTTTGTCTTAGAGGAGCTTTGATAAAAGCCCACCCAACGATAAGGAGTAACGCCGTTGGTATAGATAGCTTCAACATCGTCGTTGAGCTTACCCTTTGCAAATACACCGAGGGTGTTACGGTGACCCGTACCACCTGCGGCAATAGTGGTATCTGCATACTTTGCATCGTAATTGGGTTTTTCAAAGTCTTCAGGCATCAAAACGCCTTGTTCTCCCTCGGTATAGCCAATGCCGTCACCGGGAAGCATATCGTAATATGCGTATGTACCCACAGGTGCCAGGTTTACGGTAGTTTTTCCGGAGGAAGGAACGGCAACCGTGCCGAGGCTGGAGTCGCCGGACCTATTGCCTGCTGCGTCGTACGCATAAATATGGGTGGTATAATAGCCGGATTCGTTATTATGGTCAGCTACGCTTACGTAGGTTGTAACGGTGTTGCCGTTAATAGTGCCTACAACTGTCTTCATATCATCCTGAGCGTTGCCGGAGGAATCTGTCTTAAGAGTCCAGGAGTAAAACTCTACATTAGTTACGCCAACGTTATCGGTTACCGTACAGGTTACCTGATAACCGTCGGAGGTAATGTTGGATACCTGAACGTTAGAAATTACGGGAGCGGTGGTGTCGGTGAATTTATTGCCTAATACTTCAAGTTCACCCAAAGCAAAACGATTATAAGTGTTACTTGTATCATTATCTGCAAAAGATACTCGTACATAATTAGCTAAGGGAGCCGAACTTAATGTAACTGCATATTCATTTTCACCGGTTTTAGGAGTTATAGAAGCCTGACTAAATGCCGCACTGGTAAAATTGGTGCCGTCGCTGCTGACTTCAACCTTTGTTACCTTAAACAAATCACAGCTATAACCGGTAGCATAATAAAAGTTGACATTCAAACTAGTTACGTTATAGGCTGCACTAAACTTATAAGTTATTGTAGGCGTACCGTATGTAGATGTGAATACAGCGCACTTCAAACTTGTAGCAGGCTGATCACTGCTTGCCGAAACCCCATCGTTCAATTTACCACTAATATACTCATCGCAAACAGCGTAATTTGTAGTTGAACCCGTACTAAAGTCATAGTCAACTGAATATGCCGAATGTCCGTAAACATGGGGATAAGAAGTCGATCCACCGGCAGAATCATACTTGTATTGAGAGGATGTGGAAATAACAGTAGCCTTAGTACCGATAGCAGGGGTGTTGCCCACTGCCTGGGTGGTGGTATCTACGGGAGCGTTGGTGGCGGAGGAATCCTTAGCCTGAGATGCCCAGTAGATCTTACCAACGGTAATATTACCGAGAGATTCGAGGTAACCGGAGTCTGCAGTGGTGTAGCCTGCACTCTTCCAAGAAATGGTGTTCCAAATATCGGTATTGTTAACGTCACCGTAGTTATCTCTGCCTATGAGAGAGGTGTTCTGCAGATAATTTGCGTGGTATGCTGCAGTTGCGCCGTCAGCTTCGATAGAGCCTATGTACTGGCCGCCCTTTACGTCTAAATGAGAAAGCACGAACCAAGTACCCCACTTACCGGTGGAGTCATAGGATGCGGGAACGGAATCGGTTTTTATGTTAGAGTAGAGAGTAATTTTAACATAAGCTGCTTCTACGTCGGAAGCGTCTGCCATGGTGAGAGGGATTATTTCGTGTACGTATTCAGCGTCGGCTGCCGCAACGGTGCCGTTATCCACATAAACCTTGCCGCCAACCTCGGTCCAGGTGGTTTCGCCGGATTTTTGTACGGAAACAACTATGGAGGAAGGACGGATAGCGTCCACGTCCACAGCGTAGGATATTTCAAGTGCGGTAATTACGTGGTTACCGAAGCCCGTTGCGTTATTGTTAAGGTCGGAGTTGAGGTTTATTTCAAGCTCAACGGGAACGGCGTTGCCGAGAGCGACAACTGCTGCAAAGTTGGGGTTGGTTATCCATGTGCCGGAGGTATAAACGCCGTTAAATCTGTTTGCACCGACAAGTGCGCTGTTGAGAACAACTGCGCCGTCACGTGCGATAACGCCGGTGTCAACCTTAGAGCCGACAACGTGGATTTCATCAAGCCAGAATTCTGCACTGTCAACCTTGTTATCGAAGGTGAACAGAAGCTTGATATATTTAACGTTAGTGCTACCTATGGTTTCACTGTATCTGGTCATTTCACCCATAGCATCAAGTTTGGTGCTGAGCTTGATGGTACGTATGGAGGTGGTAATAGCCATTTCGTTACCGTTGGTGTAGGTCTGACCGTCTGCACTGTAGCTTACAACAACGCTCTTAGGCTTTGCGTTAGCAGAATCGGTTGATGCAAAAAAGGCAGCATCAAAGAACACACCCGATACAGAATGAGCTGCATCCTTAAGTGCGATAACAATCTCGGTAGTGGTGAGGCCCTGGGTATGGAGCAATTCCATAACGCTTTCGTCACCGGCTGCGTAGGTAATCTGACCGTCTACAAGCTTATCGGTTTCGGTAGGAACGTCGCCATCTATGGAAAAAGTAGCGGTTGCGCCGGTAGTAAGCACGGACTGCTCACCTATGGTAACGAGCTTACCGGAGGAAACGCTTTCGTCCACGGTTTCGGAGTTGCCCTTATAGATAGCGTCAACGGAAGCATCAAAAGTGCCGGAAACGCCGAAGCCGCTGTGATAGTCAACCTCTTTGTCGCCCGACTCGGTCTTTATGTAACCGGAGCTTACGGAGGCGATGTTGATGTTGTATTTGCCACCATCGGTAAGGAGGTTTGCAGGGATAGCCTGAGTATCTTCACTGGTGGTGAAGCTCTTTACAACGGTGCCGTCGTCTTTGGAAATAACAACGTCATATCTGTCGGCGCCTGCAACTGCGGACCACTCGATATTAAAGGCATACTTAGTAGACACGTCATCGCCTGCGATAGGATAGGTAACGATGGGGTTAGCAAGTCTGGTTTGGTGAATGCTTGCAACCGTGCCTGCAGGGAAGGTACCCTCAACAGCGGAGATACGAACGTACTGTGCGGTAGATGCAGGGAATATCAGATCGGCAACGTACTTGCCGTCGGTATTCTTCTTGATCTCAACCTCTGCAACAGCGTCAAACCACTGGTCCTCTACTGCCTTGGTAGTCTGAACGGTTACCTTGGAGGGGATGGTTGCGCCTGCAGGGAATTCGATAACAGCCGCATCGATATTGTTATAAACCGCACCAAGGTCTATAACGGTAAAATCGCCGCTTATATCGGATTGTGCAACGGTTTTAAGGTTGAATACGTAGTTTTCCGCAACGTATTCAGCAATCCAACGGGTCATAAGGTTGTAACCCTGAGGGCCGGGATATATACCGTCTTCAGAGCCTTCCATATACTCTGCCTCGCCGGAAAGCTTAGACTTACCGTAAAGGGAAAGTACGCCTACGTTGGTTTCTTCAGCTACGTCAGTTATAGTTCTAACGCAGTTGGAAAGCATATTGGTTATGTTGCTGCCGCTTGCTACTGCATCGGGAGTCCATATACCGGCATGGGTAGCATAATACATTTCTGCGCCGTATTCGGTTATGGGGCCGGGGGTAACGAGAAGCACGTCATGACCTGCAGCCTTTAATGCTTCTACGTCTGCCTTAAGCTCGGCAGCAAAAGCGGTCATGGTGGAAGAATTGTTTATACAAACCTCCGTACCGCAGGCATAGACCACCAGAACCTCTTCGTTGGCGTTCTTGAGGTTCTCTATAGTGTCTGTCGTTACAGTGCAGGTATCGGCTTTGTCATTAAGCAAAGCCCAAAGATCCCCACTGATGTCTTTACCGAAACCGTCGCCTACCAGAACAACGCCGTTGGTAAGTACGGAATAATCGGTATTGGAATAAGCGGTGTTGGTGTGCAGTGAATCACTGCCGCTGTTATCACCGGAAGCAAAGACGTTTAAGCCCAGCTCACCTAAAATGGTGGTAAACAGAGAGAACACCATTACCACTGCCAAAAATCCAGCCAGAGCTCTGCCGGTTGCATTTTTGATAGTTTTTTCCATTACTCTCTCTCCTTTTTTGCTTGTGAAAGCTTACTTAAAATATGCATTTTTATCTTTTTTTCGATAATTAGACAGTTAAAGATACTCCTATACATATTCATATACATTATATCTTTTTTGATATTAAAAGTCAACAGTTATTTTCATTTATTGTTTGTTTTTTCCGTTATTGATTTTTTTGCATACTATGTTAAACAAAAAAGGCTGATGACAAAC
>JAZUNS010000172.1:0-11958 GCA_045604285.1 Eubacteriales bacterium | reverse complement strand
CTGCGTGGGTGCTCTCTCCTGCGACGGGTAGGCTTGTGCCCTGCAGATGACCTATAGCCACGGACAGCACAGCGTCCGAGGTGCCGTGATAAAGGGGCAGCTCTACGCCTATCTTGCTTATAGATACGTAGCCCATCATACCGTTGCCGTTAAGGTTAAGGGCATCAAAATACCCCGAAGCCTTTTCGTACTCTGTAAGGGGAAAATCCAGACTGCCAAGCTCCTTGTTATATCTGTCGGCTTCCTCAAATATGGCATCATAGTCCTCTTTGTTAAGGTTCTCAAGCATCGTCTCATAGTCAACTATAGCCATAGACTGAGTTTTAGAGTTCCAGTAGTCACTGAGGGCAGGATAAAGCAATATGGAAAGGCCGATAAAAAACAAAAGCAGCAGCAAAAAGGTTGGCCATTTTTTCTGTTTCATTAAGTCAATTACATCCTAAAAGCATACAATGTATTTTCGGTGCAGAAGCCGAGCCCCTCTGTAAAGGCCCCGGCTTCTGCACCCAAAACCTACCGTTTTGGGTGCAGAGAACTGATTTATTTGTTTATATTATAAATCCGATTAGCCGATAACCTTAGCCATTCTTACTCTGGTTACGAAGAATACGCCTGCAAGAAGAGCTATAAGGCTGCCGAATACGATGAACATGGTAGTACCAACACCGCCGGTTTCGGGAAGAACAGCACCGGTCTTGTTGATAATCTGTACGCCGCCGTTTTCATAAATATCGTCGGTAACGGTTGCATCGTTGTTAGCCTTGTTAATGGTAACAGGCTGACGGGAGGTAAGCTTGTTGTAACCTGCGGGAGCAACGGTTTCTTCAAGGTAGTAAGTAGCGCTGTCAAGACCTTTTATGGTAGCTTTGCCTTTAAGGGTTTCGATTTCAACGCCGGTTTCGCCTGCCTGTGCAACACGGTAATAACCGCTTGCAAGCTTAACAACTGCGATTTCGTTACCTGCGGTAGCAGCGTCGTAAAGCTTAAACTTTGCGCCGTCAATGATCTTGCCGGCTTCGTCAGTCTTAACAAGCTCAAATCTGTAAACGTAAGTGGTGGTGGAAGCTTCGTTAGACTTAAGATCGTTGTTTTCGCCGTACATAAGGAAGGTCTTGTTGAGGTTGCCATTGCCGCCTATAACAGCGTTTTCCTTGATGGTAGCGGTATATTCAACAACGATAGTCTTACCTGCGATGCCGGCAACGTAATCGTTTTCAAAAGCTATTTCAAAATCACAGCCGTCGTTAAGGCCGGTTGCGGTTACGGTGTAGTTAGCTGCGTCAACAGCAGTGCCGTCAACGGTAACAGAGCTAACGCCAACATAATCAAGACCTGCGGCCATTACGTCGTGAAGAACGTAATTAACAGCACCTGCAACAACGTTGATGGTGGTCTTGAAGGTTACGGTAGCAAATAAGTCATCATCGTTGGTAGGACCAAAGGTGTCGCCTTCCTTTACTTCCTTGGTAACGCTGGGGATAAGGTTCTTCTCATCCTTTTCGAAGGATTTGTCGGTGGTGTCGAGCACGCAAAGAGTACCAACGGAAGAATCAACCAGGTAGTAGCCGAGCTCAAGACCGGTAAAGGCAACGGTGGTGCCGGTAGCTTCTTTGCTTTCGGTAGCAGCAAGGCTGTTGTCTTTTGCATAGGTGATAGCAGCAGCGGCGATAGCAGCAGCATCAGAAGCGGAAGCGTCAGTAGCAAGGGTAACTATGCCGGTATCTTCGGCGTAGTCAAAGTAATCGCTCTGGGCTTTGAAGAAGTTAACCCAATCAGAAGTAGCAGTATAGGTATAAGCCTTTGCAGTGTCATCATAACTAAGATCTGCCATCTTGTAGATTGCGTAGTCCTGACCAACAACGGTATTGTTGATGGTGATGGAGCCTTCGCCTTCAGCGGATGCGGTGATGCAGCAAGCCATAAGAAGCATTACTGCGCAGAGGATTGCAACTAGTCTTTTCATAACATAATTCCTTTCTGTTTTTTATTTTAAGATTGTTGCGACAAAATTAAATGTTTTTCTTACGCTTATATCTTACAAGGCACGCACCGCCGAACGCTAAAAGCATTACGGCAATGCCGATATAAGGTAAAAGACGTCTTACAAGACTGCCGTGGGTGGAGGGAAGCTCATAGCCTGCTACGTTGTAGAAGGTAACGCCGGAAGTGTTAGTAACCTCTCCGTTTGCTGCAAGACCGTTTACACGTTCCTCGCCGTCGGCAATTATATAGGCTGTCTGGAAACCGCTTGCAGCGGTCTCGGTTACCGTCCAAGTAGCGCCCAAAGGCAAATTCTGTATCGTTACCGTCTGCCCGTGGGAGAGGTTAAGACTTGCCTTGCCGTTTGTAAAGGTAAGCGAGCTTATCACGCCCTTTGAGTCGGTACAGGTGTAGGTGCCCGTCAAAGGCGTTGTACCGTCGCGGACGGTGACGGTAAACTCAAAGGGTAGGGTAGAGCCTTCTACGTTTTCTACCACCTTACTTACGGATAACACGCCAACCAGGCTGTTTTCAAAGCTGAAGGTGCCAACGTCGTTACCTTGACCGTTAAGCATCAGCTTGGGCGTTGCCGTCACCTTGCCGGTGTCGGAATCGACCGTGAAGGTTACAGTAAACAGATAATGGTCCGTATCGTAGCCTGCTATGGTACCCGATCCTTCTTCTTCAATAAGGAAGTAGGCGGGTACGCTGATATCCCAGCTTGAGGAGAACGTAAGCTCAAAGCTTATGGGTACTGCGTCAGCCCCGTTCACCGTGACCTGCTTGCTCATGGTTACGCCGCCGGTCATGGGAACGTATACGCCGTCCGCAAGCTGCACCTGGGTCAGCTTGATGTTGTAGGTGTGGTCGTTACCGTCAGGATTCAACAAGGTCTTGCTGCCGTTTAGCGTGACCTTTATGGGGTCTACACTGTTAGTTACGGTAACTATGTGGTTGGTGGAAATGGCTGCCTCGCCCATAACGGTATCGTCGCTGAGGGTTAAGGTCTGACTGTTTCCTGCCGACCACTGAGAGTAGGTGGAAGGGTTATTGTTTTGGCAGGAGAAGCTGTAGCCGGGCGTATAAACCGTGCTTGCTTCTTCCTTAAGGCTTATGTCCGTGCCTGCCAGAATGTTGTTGAATTTAACGTATTTGTCAGAGCTGAAGCTTACCTTGCCCTCCGTTGTTACGGTGTAGCTGTCGGAAACAAGGGTGCCGTCGCTATTATAAAGCTGATAAGGTGTACCTACCGCTACGGGGACGCCGTCAAAGCTCAGATCAAAGGTAAAGTCTCTTATTGCGCCGTTATAGTCGTTAAGCTCCTTATGTATTTCCAAAGCACTGTAAATATTTTCCGTTGTGTTAACTACACCAACCTCAACAAGGTCATCTCTTGTTACGGTATTTTCACCGCCGATAACCTGAATCTCGGTTATACCGATAACGCCGCTTGAGGGAGAGCTTGGCGTACCGCTGGTCTGCTGCGGAGCATCCATATATAGCTGAACAAGAAGGTCGGATGTGGTTGTAGGCTCGAAGGTTACGGTATACATTCTTGTATGGCTATCGTTGTTGTACCAAACAAACTTATCGGTCTCAGCAAGCGTTACGTAACCCACATCTTTTACATAAGCCTTAACGACAATCTTTGTGGGGTAGCCACGGTAGTACTGGACCGTTTCTCTGAACGATGCCAGAACGTTAACGGCGGATATTATTTTACCGCCCATAGAGTCGTAAACCACACCGATATTACCTGCAGTTGCGTTCAGGCTCGTTTCTCCGTTGAAGGGCTGGCCTCTGCTAAGTTCAACGGTGTCTGTCTTGCCGGTGATGCCGGCATCGCCAAGATTTATAATACCGTCGTTGAATTTACCGCTATGGAGATTGCCGGATATTGAATAAATGGGAAGGTTTGTGCCGCCGTTGCCGTTATCAACGTCGCTGAATCTGCCCTCGTTGTTGTAACCGTTAGTAACCCAATATTTGCCGCCAAGGGCTAAGTTTACGGGTTCTTCATATTCACCGCTTACGGTGCCTACCTCTGCAGGAGAGCTTTCAACTGCAGTGTATACCTTGCCGCCTACCGTAATAGACTGATTAACAGTGCTTGTGCTGTTTTGCGCTATGGTTATTTGGGTAGGGCCGTATTGGTTACTAAGTTCTTGCGGGAAAAGCTCTCTTACAAAGAACTGCGTGCCCGCATCAATACCACCTATCATTGCGGTTTCCCCCGCTTTCAGGCGGATTATACCGTTTGCGTCGGTAACACGGTCTTCAATGTAAGTCAAGCCGTCGGTTTGATAAACGCTGTAAGAAACGTTTGCGCCTACAATAAGTGCGTTGCTGTCGGTATCGCTTACGCCGGCATCATAATCAACCACCTGGAACAAGTAATCGGGGTTACCTATAGCCGCAGTAGCACCGTTAAGCTCTTTGCTTATTTCGATGTGGTTTTTGGGGATAGCGTTAAGGTTGAAGTTAATGCTGCACATGCTGGAGCCTGAGCCGCGTTCCATATAATAAAAGTCAAGGGAATGAACGGACTCGTCAGCAAAAGAGCCGTTAACAAGTACGCTTGTATCTCTGCCTGCTGCGGCAAGTATCTCTGCAAAGGTTAAAACCTTGTAAGGGGTACTTTCAACCGCGCCTGCAAAGTCACCAAGACCGTAGTAGTAAACCTTACCTTCTTTAAAGTTGATGGTACCGCCAACGTGGCTGTGGATACCGGAAAGGTCAAGGAACAAAACGCCGTCAAGATATACCCAAACGTCATCGTCACCGGTGAAGTTAAAGGTCATATCGTCGTTGTTTTTGCCTGCTACGCCGCCTATGGGTTGAGCAAAGTCAAAGTGGATATCCATGCCGAAATAGAAATCGCTTTGTTCGTCGAAATCTATGCTATACATATCGGCATAACCGTTTTGTGCCACAACCTTTTCAAAAAGCTTGTAGGAAGCGTCGGAAGAGCTTGTTATTTTGCCGGAGTAATAATTAAGAAGCTGGTAGGAAAGGTGCTGAACGCCGCCGTAACCTACGTCGGAAACACCGCTAAGGAAGGGAGTTACGCCGCTTATGTTGCCGCTTATATTATCGTACATCTCTTCCATAACCTCGGCAAGGTTCTTGTAACATGAAAGCCCCGTTTGGTTATATAGAGACATTGCGCTTGCGGCGGTGCGTCTTATATAATTAAGGTTACAGGACGCAGACGTTGCCGTTGTACCGTCGGGCTTTGTATAAGTTTTGGGAAGAATTGGCGTTGATTGCGTTACTATATCGTTAAAAGGCATAAAGTTGCCAAAGGGATACATAATAAAGCTGGGGGTTATTATGTCCTCATATATAAGGAATTTGTTGCTTGCCGCATCCCATTGCGCATGGTTATTGCGGGAATCGAAATAGTAAAGCTGATTTTCCGCATCGTATTGGAAAAGCCCCGTTATGTTTTGAGTATTTTGCTTTTCAATATAGCTAAGACCGGTTGCACTACCATCGTTAAACAAATATCCAAGGTCTGTACCGTTTATCAAAGCGGGGTTGCCATCCTTTAAAACGGGGTACATAACACCCTCGGTAGCTCTGCTTGCTTCATAACCGGTATAAAGCTTATTTATACCTTTGGGGTTAACACCGCTACCGCACACGTTGTCGTAGCTTAAGTTTAAATCGGCCACCACCATATCTCCCAGACCAAAACAATATCGGTTGGGGACGTTTGTAAAGGTTGTGGTGTTAAGAGGAGCGGGGCGTTGATAACCGGGACGGGGATACAGTACACCGTTGGCAACGTCCTGTTTCCAAAGGCTGTTTATGTATTGACCGTTGGGGTCGCCGCCATAATTGAAAAGGTTTATGTCTATAAAGTTGGTTGTATCCGGAGTGGGAACCGTACCCTTAAGATAATCGCTGTTGTCAACTACGCTTTCCTTGGCGGTGGTGCCGAAGGTCAAGGATCCAAGCCCGCCTGCCACAGGCGTATAATTGCCTGCGTTTGTTGCTCCTGCAGAGGTAGGGAAGCTACTGTACACGTTGCCCGAAGCGTTTTTGGCAACAACAGAGTCACCCTTCTTTATGCTGTCAAGGATAACCGTGCCGCGTGTTTCTCCGTTTTCGTTAGTATACTGAGGGCAGGCAAGGAACATATAACCCTTTGAGGTGGTGTTGTAAAGCGTGCGCTTGTTAACGCTTTCACCGTGTATCGCCGCCACGTAGTACATCTCGGTAGTGCTGTTATATTCGATTTGATAGCAAATCCAAGATTGGAAATTGAAGGAAGCAACCCAAGCGTTGCTTGAAGGGTCCTGATTATATGCGGCAGTTAAGTATGCGTCTATGGATTGACCGCTTATAAGCATAGGGTACTGCCAACCTATCCACATCATGTTGTTAATCTGATAGATAGTATAAGCACCCGTTTGTCCTACCTCCAGAGCATAAGTGGTAGGTTTAGGGAACGCCATCATAAGCTCGCTAAGCTTGGGATGATTGGTAACAAGGTGTTGCCAGCCCTTTTCCACGTCCATATAAAGCATATTGGAAAGGCTGCAACGGTTGAGTATGTCCAGATAATACTCTTCATAGGCGTCCATATCTTCCTCAAGTGCCGTTAAAGCATCCAACGCCTCGTCTGCTGTAGGAAGCTGGTCTATCATAGATATAACGCTGTCTATAAAGTTAAGCCTGTCTGCATCAACGGTCTTGCGCTCTACCTGAGTCATCAGTCCGTAACCCATAACGCTGTCGTCCACGTTATATTCTGCTTGGGAAACCTTGTTGTCAAGATCACCCTCAATAACTGTAAAACGGCCTTCGTTTACGGTTTCTACTACTGCAACGGCGTCTGCACTGCCGTTTTTATCCTTATCAAGGAAAACAAGATCGCCCTTGTTGGGAGCTGCACCGTCATAAGCTGTGTATAGCCCGTTCTTTTCCCACTCAAGCCTCATGGCGTCCACGCCTGAGTTGTAAGGCACCATGTCCTCCGTTATATCCGAATAGTAAAGGCAAAAGCTTGCAAACATGGCAGACCAATTGCCGTAGGGGTTACCGTGCCATGCGCCGTAACGGTTGTAACCAAGGCGGTTGCCGTCATCGTCCAGAATAAAATTCAGCACGCTTTCGGTATATCCAAGCTGAGACTTCGCAATGGCAACTATGTCGTCAGACAGTACACCCGTCAGCTTAACGCCTGCTACCGATTCATCCCAATCGGTTGTAGACTCCAAATCAGCCTCAAGGTTGGAATAGCACGATTCCACGTGGGTATGCTCCTGTCTGGTACAGCCCTCGGCAAGACACTCATCCGTATGGACGTGCTCATCCATGCCGCAAAACGCCTCGCCCGCCATGGTTAAGCCAACCAGCTTAAGCCACCAGAATACGCCAAGTATTACGGTTATTGCAAGCAGCAGCACTATAAAACGCTTTGTGTTCCGCGTTGTATTCTTATTGTTAACTGTTTTTGTCTGCATAATAAACCTCGTATTGCTTTCGACTTTATGCCATCCATTCAATGTCAGCCAAAGGCCAAATTCTAAATATAAGCTTTCCTATCAATTGTTCCTCGGTAACACAGCCGATTACAGAGCTGCGGCTGTCTATAGAAGTATCTCTTTGGTCCCCAAGTAAAAAATATTGACTTTCCGGCACTTGGTAAGGGAACTCAAGATCACATTCTCCCAAAGATTTGTTGACAACGTAGGGCTCGTCCAAAAGCTCGGAATTAACGTACACGTTACCCTGGGCGTCTATATCTATTACGTCACCGGGCAGCCCCACAACACGCTTTATCAAAACCTTGTTTGAAAAAGAAAAAGCGCATAGATCTCCGGTTTCAAGATCTCTGCTTTTTACAAGAACAACTATCTCGCCCTCGTTAAGTGTAGGCGCCATGCTGTTACCTGCAATCTGAACGACGGGCAACACCAATGTGGCTATCAGCACCGCAACGGCTGCCACAACTATCAGGGCGTAAATCGTGCTTTTTAAAACACGCTTATATCTTTGTTTGTACTTTTCGCGCTTTATCTCGGTTTGTATCGCTTCAGCTGACGGTAAGGAAAGCTGATTGTCAGCATTTTTACGTTTCATCATCCACCTCGTCAACCTTCGGTAACAATAAATTTATTTGGTCTAAGTCAGAGCTGACCCCCAAACCACTATCTGCCAAAAGGGCTTTTTCTTCCATCATAGCACTAAGGTTCTTGATGTTTTGAAGATACTGGGCAGCCGCCGCATCAACGGCTTCAAAAACGCCGTTAAGCTTCAAAGCAGCCTCAGCCATTGTGCCCGCTTCCATCTCAATCAGCTCTTTTTTTTCAAGCATAGCGCGCGCTTCGGTAAGCTGCGCCTCAAGCTCATCAGCACGGGAGGTCTGAACAAGTAACAGTTCTAACAGTTGTTTTCTGTTTAGCTTTTTTAACTCTTTTTCTGTCAAAACCTACCCACCTCCCTGCTGTGGAAACAATTGTGAATACAAAATGCCATAAGATAAAGCCGTCGATGACGGCTATCGTAACTGAAACATTATATTTTTAATTAAGTGCTCTGTACGGTTCTTAAACATTATACCATTAAAATAGAATAAATCAATACTTTTTATCAAATTAATAGGTCAAAATTTTACCGTAATTTTATGCACGTAATCTTTTTCAGCCTGCTTCCTATTCAACGGTAGGCTATATTATAAAAGGAAAGTATTATTTGGCACCGAGAGTTTATATAGATATTTTAATTGCGTATAAAACATAAAAGCGCTAACAGGCTTTGTAACAAAAAGCTGTCGGCGCTTTTTATCTTGTTTGCACCCATTATACCACGCCGTAAAACAGATTGCTGTCAAAAAGCGGGCACGCTTTGCTTTTCGCTTCGCTTATTTGACACAAGATATCCAAATAATCCCACTAAATGGGATTTGCGATTTTATAGATTTAATTATATCGGTTATTTTGTTTTATCGGGCTTTTGCTGGTCAAAAATTTGATATGAATGCACCTTTTTTATATTTCTTATTTCTCTGTAAAATATTTTTGCAAAGGCTGTAGAAACGATAATACCCAATGCTAAGGCAGAAGTCAGTTGAAGCGTATATATCGCTTTTTGTAAAAACGTGTCCATATTGCCTTGAAAAATGTGCGTCATCGTGTAGTATAGTGAGCCGCCGGGAATTAGAGGGATCAACGAGGTTGTGATAAACGTCGTCGTAGGACTTTTCAGCAATCTTGCCATAATCTCGGCGTATGCGGAGATAATCAAAGCCACGATGAAATAGCGAACCGGTTCACTAACAATATATGTACCTAATACAACAAACAGCAACCAGGATAACAACCCGCCTACTGCTGCGGCAATCAGTTTTTTTCCGCGGATATTAAACAGTATTGCAAATCCTATTGCTCCGACAAAGCCTGCCAGAATTTGAATAATTTCTGTTTTTGTCATAGGGCAAATCCTCCCAACACAGCAATCAAGAAATAGCCGGCGGCAATGGCAATCGCCGTCAGCACCGCCTCAATCGTTCGTAAAAGTCCTGCTATGCTGTCACCGGTAAATAGATCCCGCAACGCATTGGTGAGGCCGATGCCGGGGATCAAGGGCATGATGTTTCCGATAATTACCATATCCACGTTTGCAATCAAACGGAATTCAACTGCCAGAAAAGCCAAAAACGTAGCCATAACAGTAGAAAAGAATTTTTTAAAAATATTATTGGAAATGATTCTGTCGAAGAAGATAGTACCCAACCTAACAGCAACCCCGACCGTTAAAGAAACCAGCACGTCCGTAATGCTTCCACCAAAAAACAAGGTAAAAGCACCCGCTATTACGGCATAACAAACTAACTCCAGCCAAAGCGGAAATTTATTGCAGTTAACTGCATCGTTTAGTTTGTTTTCAATTTCTTGCTCTGTCAAATGCTTTTCACAGATTTCTCTTGACAGTTGATTTAAGCGATGTAGCTTTTCGTAATTTGTATTTGCGGAAGTGATTCTTCTTGTTTGCGTATATATTTTTTGGTCACTTGTGTGCACGGTAACGACCATGCTGGTTGTTATGATAAAAACGTCAACTCGCATTGCGCCAAAAGCATAGCACATTCTGCTAATGCTTTCTTCTACTCTATGAACCTCGGCGCCGGAAATTAGCATTTGCTCGCCAATATCCATAGCATAGCAAAATAGTTTTTCCACTGCTAAGCCTCCTTTGCATATATTAAGCGATACTGCCACGTATTGTAGCACACAAAACAAATAAATGCAACAAGTAATAATAAGCACCCCAAAAGTGTCAAACTGTTGGGGTGCATATCATAATTTTTATCGGCGGTTTTAATATGTTTTCTATTGACAACCGTAAAAAGTTGTGATAATATAAACGCGTGGTTTATAGACGATAGACCAAAACTGAAAGGAGGGAAAGCTGTGGAAGAAAAAAGACTGGGCGCAGTTGAGGCGCGTTTTGCGGATATTGTGTGGAGCAACCAGCCCATAAGCTCGGGCAAGCTGGTTGAGCTTTGTAAGGAGCAGTTGCATTGGAAAAAATCTACCACCTATACCGTTTTGAAAAAGCTTAGCCTGCGCGGAATATTCTGCAACGAGGGCGGTATAGTTAAAGCCGTTGTAACCAGAGATGAGTTTTACAGTATGCAAAGCCGTCAATTTGTAAATGAAATGTTTAACGGCTCGTTACCCTCGTTCATCGCCGCGTTTACTGCGGGAGGCAAGGCTAACAAAGAAGAATTGGAAAAAATCAAGTTAATGATCGACAGCGCTTTTGAAAAGGAGTGATGGCAATGTTTGAAGCTATTTTACGCATGAGCTTTTCGGGCACGCTTATAATAGCTGCACTGCTTGTTTTCAGGCCTCTGCTAAAAAAGCTTTCCGGTAGCGTGAGGGGGGCGCTGTGGGTTATGGTAGCTATAAGGATGCTGTGCCCCGTGTTTATTGAAAGCCCCTTTAGTCTGGTGCCTGACAGCTTGGTATTAGACGGTGGAACGTCAACTCCAAGCGACTACCGGGAATACGCTCCCCCTGCGGTTGACGCGGAAGTCTCCGTCAACTCTGATACTGCAGTCGGCGTTACACCGCCCGCATCTGATGTGGTGGCTCCCGATAGTTTTCAGTCGGCAGTCGACATCGTGCCGTCCTTGCCCGACGTGGAAACTCCTGCGGTTGAGGAGAGGGCACCGTTGTCGCCTCTTGATATAGCGGGCATGGTCTGGATAGCGGGGGTTACCGTTATGGCCGCGTATTTTGCCGTGGAGTATCTCAGGCTAAAAAAACGCGTTTCTCCCAGCATCGACGTTGGCGACGGCATAAGAATTTGCGACGACATAAGCACCTCGTTTATAGTGGGTATAATAAACCCGAGAATATATCTGCCGTCAAGCCTTGACGACAGATATCGCGACATCATAATAAGGCACGAAAAGATGCATTTATCAAGGTGCGACCATCTGCAAAAGCTTTTCGGGTATCTTGTTTTGTCTATCCATTGGTTTAACCCTTTCGTTTGGTTGGCATATATACTTTTCTGTAAGGATATAGAGCTTGCCTGTGATGAAAAGGTTATAAAAGGAAGGTCCGACTCCTACAAAAAGGAATATGCAACCGCTATCTTCTACGGATGCTCCGACAGGGTAGGACTTTCTCCCTGCCGCGTGGCTTTTGGTGAGGTTGGTGTTAAGCAAAGAATAGAAAACGTTATAAAGTATAAAAAAGCAAAGCTTTGGCTTGTTATTGTCGGCCTTGCCGTTGCCGTGGCTATCGGTGTTTGCTTTTTAACTAACCCCAACAGTGACGAAAACTCCGTAGAAGACGGCGACAGTGTAAGCGTTACCGACCAAAGTGCTGAGGAAAGCGCTGAGGAAAGCGCCGAGGAAAGCGCCGAGGAAAGCGCCGAGGAGAGCGCCGAGGAGAGCGCCGAGGAGAACGCCGAGGAAAGCGCCGAGGAGAGCGCCGAGGAAAGCGCTGAGGA
>JAZUNS010000171.1:0-9599 GCA_045604285.1 Eubacteriales bacterium | reverse complement strand
AGCTGTTTTGACCTCTTTGCATAAACTGCAAAGAGGTCAGAACGCTGACAAAGGCACAGAACACGAAAAAGAACAAAATACGTATATTCTAAGGTGGAAAATTCAGGGAATTATCCCTGAATTTTCTGCATTTATCGTGCTTTTTTCGTTCGACACGAACCTCGGCTCACAGTACTGACCTCTTTGCATAAACTGCAAAGAGGTCAGGGCGCTGACAAAGGCACAGAACACGAAAAATATAAAAAATCAATTATAACAAAGTTGAAAAGTCGGGAAAGCTTCCCGACTTTTCTGCAATTTATCGTAATTTTTCGTTCAAAACAAACCTCGGCTCACAGTACTGAGCTCTTTGCATAAACTGCAAAGAGGTGATTTTTTTGTCTATCCATACCGTAAAGTCGGGCGAAAGCCTTTCAAGTATAGGCGCCTTTTACGGCGTTTCGCCTACCGTAATCGCAGACCTTAACGGACTTTCTGCCACGGCTTCTCTTGCGGTGGGGCAGGCGCTTATAGTGCGCTTCCCTCGGCAGACCCATATAGTGGCGGCGGGGGATACTCTGTCCTCCGTTGCCGCAAGCTACGGCGTAACCGTAAACGCTCTGTTTAGGGCAAACCCCGCCCTTTACGGGGGCGAAAACCTAACCCCCGGGCAACTGCTTGTAATAAGCTACCGGGACGTGCCAAGCCTTGACTTCTTCGTAGGCGGCTACGTCTATCCCTTTACAAATCAGGCTTTGCTTAACCAAACCGTACCCTTTATAAACGTGCTTATCCCCTTTACTTACGGATTCCGTTACGACGGCAGCTTGTACAAATTAGAGGACGACCGCCTTATAAGCACCGCAAAACGCTACGGTGCCCGGGTTTGGATGCACCTTTCCACCTACACCGAGGGGGAGCGCTTCGATACTCAGCTTGCCACCACTTTGCTCAGCTCTCCCCGGCTTCAAAGCGTGTTAGAGGAGCAGATACTGTCAACTCTTGCTGCCAAGGGCTATGACGGGCTGGACGTGGATTTTGAGTTTATCGGCAAGGAAAACGCCGCCCCCTACGCCGCATTTTTGCAAGGCCTTACTCAAAAGCTTAACGGCGAGGGCTACACCGTCATAGCCGCCCTTGCCCCAAAAACCAGCAGCGACCAGCCGGGTAGCCTTTACGAAGGGCACGACTATGCCGCCGTTGCGGCTGCGGTAAATCGGGTGCTGCTTATGACCTACGAATGGGGCTACACCTTCGGCCCGCCCCTTGCCATATCGCCTATACAATCGGTGCGGCGGGTAATAGACTACGCTCTTACCCAAATGCCTGCCGAAAAAATACTGCTGGGTATATCCAACTACGGCAATGACTGGACTTTGCCTTATAACGCCGCAGCCCCCGTGGCGGCACCCTCCCTTTCAACCCAAGAGGCGGTAAGCCTTGCCCTTTCAACCGGGGCAGAGATAATGTATGACGAAACGGCGCAGGCACCCTATTTCCGCTACGTTAAGGAAGGGCAGCGGCACGAGGTATGGTTTGAGGACGTCCGCAGCATCTACGCCCGCCTAAGGCTTATTAACGAATACGGCTTAAGCGGCGCACTGTATTGGAATCTCACCCGACCGAATACGGGTAATCTGTCCTTGCTTGCCGCCGTCAACAGGGCTGTCAATCAAAACTAAGCAAGTTAAAAAAAGTGTTGCAAATTCTAAGAATTTGGTGTATAATGACAATCGGAATACTTGTGTTTCGGAGGTAGAATCATGGCAAAACAGACAGACGATATGTTTCTTCAAAAGAAACGTGCTTTGTTTGATAAGCTGTACAGCAAGCTTAACGATAAGCAAAGGGAAGCGCTGTACACCGTAAATGGTCCGCTTTTGGTGCTGGCAGGCGCAGGCAGCGGTAAAACCACCGTGCTTGTAAACCGAATAGCACATATAATCTCCTTTGGCAACCTGTATTATTCCAACACGGTGCCCGAAGGGGCGGAAGCCCTTTTGCCTCAGATGGATAAGCTGTTGGCAAGCGGCACCGAAAATGAAATACGCTTGTTCCTTGGCGCCTTTGCCGAGGATAGGGCAGACCCCTACGAGGTTTTGTGTATAACCTTCACCAACAAGGCTGCAAGCGAGTTTAAGGCAAGGCTGGATGGGCTGCTGGGCGAAGCAGCAAAGGATTTGTGGGCAGGCACCTTCCATTCCATCTGCGTTCGCATACTGCGCCGCCACATAGACCTTTTGGGCTACAAAACCGCCTTTACCATCTACGATACCGACGATAGCAAGCGTGTTGTTTCCGATATAATGAAGCGCCTTAGAATTGATGAGGACGTCCTTACCCCCAGAACGGTGCTTAACAATATCAGCCGTGCTAAGGAACGCCTTGTGGAATGGCGTGAGTATATGGGTGAGGCAGAGGGTGATGCAAGGCTTGAAGCCATAGCCAAGGTTTATAAAGAATACTCTGCGGCGCTTAAGGAAGCCAACGCCCTGGATTTTGACGATATAATCCTGCTTACTCTTAAGCTCTTTAAGGAAGAGCCTGAGGTCCTTGCAAAATATCAAAACAGATTTAAATATATACTTGCCGACGAGTATCAGGACACCAACCTTTCTCAAAGCGAGCTTATAAATTGCATCGGCGCCAAGCACCGCAACGTGTGCGTGGTGGGTGACGATGACCAAAGCATTTACGCCTTTAGAGGGGCTTCGGTTGAAAACATACTGGGCTTTGATAAGGTTTATAAAGATTGCAAGACCGTCCGTTTGGAGCAGAATTACCGTTCCACCCAAACCATACTTTCCGCCGCAAACGCCATTATCGCCAACAACACCGGCAGAATGGGCAAAAATTTGTGGACGGATATGGGTGAGGGTGAGCGTATCCTTCTTAAAAAGCAATTTACCCAAAGCGGCGAGGCCGGCTACATAGTTAATTATATTAAGGAGCAGGTTGCCGCAGGCAAGGCGGAATACAGCGATTTTGCCGTGCTTTACAGGCTTAACGCCCAGTCCAATGCGCTGGAAATAATCTTTTCAAAAAGCCGTGTTCCCTATAGAGTGTTCGGCGGCGTAAGGTTTTACGAGCGCAAAGAGATTAAGGACCTTGTGGCGTATTTGGCAGTAATTTCCAACCCTGCCGACGATGCCCGCATAAAACGCATTATCAACGTGCCAAAGCGGGGCATAGGCGCAACCACCACCCAAGCGCTGTTTGATATTGCCGAAACCGAGGACGGAATTTACAGCGTGCTCAGCCGCATAGACAAATATCCCGAGATAGGCAAGGGCGCCGCAAGACTTAAGAGCTTTTACGATATGATGGAGGAGCTGCGTGCCTATGCAGAAAAGGCCAAGCCCTCTGAGGTTATAAAAGAGATAATCGCCCGCACCGGCTACCGTGAGCTTTTAGAGTCGGGGGAGGAACCCGAAAAAGCAGAGCTGCTTGACGAGCTTGTTTCCTCCGCCATGGCGTTTGAGGAGCAGAGCGAGACCCCCGATATCGATACCTTCCTTGGGGAGATTGCCTTGATAACCGATATTGATAATTACGATACGGAAGCCAACGCAGTAACCCTTATGACCATCCACAGCGCCAAGGGGTTGGAGTTCCCCACGGTATTCCTGCCCGGCTTTGAGGAGGGGATATTCCCCGGCGACCAAAGCGCCCAGACCGAAAAGGCGCTGGAGGAGGAGCGCAGGCTTGCCTACGTTGCCATAACTCGTGCCAAAAAGCAGCTTATTATAACCCATACCAACACCCGCCTGCTTTACGGGCAGACCAAGCAAAACCCCCTTTCCCGTTTTGCAATGGAGATACCCAAAAACCTTGTAACCATAGAGCAGCCGGTTAAAACCGTTTACAGCAACGTGTCCGAAGCCAAGCGCAGATACGTCTCCTCTCAAGAGTCCTTTGTTAAAAACACCCGTATGGCTCCCGCCGAGAAAAAAGAGGCCAAGCCCGCCTTTGTTGCCCTTAACGAGGGTGACGGCGTAGAACACATGGTGTTTGGCAGGGGTGTTATCAAATCCGTTAAGGATATGGGCGGTGACGCTCTTTACGAGATAGATTTTGATGCGGTAGGCACCAAAAAAATCATGGCGACCTATGCAAAGCTTAAAAAGCTTTAATATATAACTTTAAGGAGAATTGTAATGGCAGATATAAAGCCCATTAAAGCACTAAGATATACCGAAACAGCAGGTCAGATCTCTGCAAACGTTTGTCCCCCCTACGACATAATCAGCGCCGAGGAGAGGGCAGAGCTTGTTGCAGGCAGCCCCTACAACCTTGTACGCCTTGAAAAGCCCGAGGGTGAAGGCGGCTATGCCGAAGCGGCAGTCCTTTTGGAAAGCTGGCTTTCCAAAGGCGTTCTCGGCAGAGATAAGGAAGAAGGCATCTACGTTTACGGCGAAGATTTCGAGGTTGACGGCGAAAGATACTCCCTTAAGGGTATAATATGCCTGTGCAGGCTGTATCCTTTTTCCGAGGGCATCGTTCTCCCTCACGAAAACACTCTTTCCGGTGCAAAGGCTGACCGCTTTGAGCTGATGAAAACTACCTATTGCAACTTCTCTTCCATTTACGGTCTGTACGTGGATGAGGAACGCATTATCGCTGACGAGGTGAGAAAAGCCTCCTCTATGGCACCCGAGCAGTGCTTTACCGATAACGAAGGCGTTACCCATACCCTTTGGCGTATAACCGATCCCGCCGTTCTTAAGCTTATCTGCGATGCAATGGCACCCAAGCAGATATTTATTGCCGACGGTCACCACAGATACGAAACCGCAGTTAAGTTTAAGGAATATCTTGAGGAACGCGGCGAATGCCCCGTAAACCGTGATTACGTTCTTATGACTCTTGTGGATATGGATAACGAAGGCCTTGTTATACTTCCCACCCACAGACTTATAAGAGATATGGAAATAAATAAGGAAAAGCTCCTTGCCGATTTGGCAGAGGATTTTGAGATAGAAGAGTTCCCCAACGTAAAGCTGGCACCTGCGATCCTTGCAAGATATGCAGACCGCAAGGCATACGGCCTTTATACCGGCGGCGAAGGCTTTACCCTTCTGGTGTTTAAGGGCGCACTTCCCATGGTAGAGGATGGCGGGCTTTCCGCTTTGGACGTTTCCGTACTGCATGACCGTGTGCTTGAGCAGCGCCTGGGCATAGATAAAGAGAATATGGCACGCCAGCTTAACCTGCGCTACACCCGCCACATAAGCGAGGCTGTAGAAAGCGTTAACAGCGGCGAAAGCACGGCGGCGTTCATCCTTAACCCCACCAAGATAGGCGAGATCAAAAGCGTTTCTCTCTCCGGCGGCAAAATGCCCCAAAAATCCACCTATTTCTATCCCAAGCTTAAGACCGGCTTGGTTATGAACACCATTAAAGAAGACAGATATTAAGATTTTCGAAAGGAAAATTATTGGATATGCAAAAGCAGCTTGAAAAGAAATATGACCCCAAGGCGGTAGAGGACCGACTTTATGCCTTTTGGAGCGAAGGTGGCTTCTTTGCGCCCAACCGTAAGGGAAACGAAAGCTATACCATAGTTATACCCCCACCAAACATTACGGGCCAGCTTCACATGGGCCACGCTTTGGATAATACCCTTCAGGATATTCTTATAAGATATAAGCGTATGTGCGGCTTTGATACCCTTTGGCTGCCCGGTACCGACCACGCTTCCATCGCAACCGAGGCTAAGATAGTTGAGGCTATGCGTAAGGAAGGTGTCAGCAAGGACGATATCGGCAGAGAAGGCTTCCTTGAACGTGCGTGGGATTGGAACGATAAATACGGCAACCGCATTATAGAACAGCTTAAAAAGCTGGGCTCCTCCTGCGATTGGAGCAGAAAACGCTTCACTATGGACGAGGGCTGCTCTAAGGCGGTTAAAGAGGTTTTTGTATACCTTTACGAAAAAGGCCTTATTTACAGAGGTCTGCGTATAATTAACTGGTGTCCACATTGCCTTACCTCCATTTCCGATGCAGAGGTTGAATACGAGGATCAGGCAGGTCATTTCTGGCATCTGCGCTATCCCTTCAAGGATGGCAGCGGCTATCTTGAGCTTGCCACCACCCGTCCCGAGACTATGCTTGGCGACACCGCCGTTGCGGTAAACCCCAATGACGAGCGCTATAAGGACGTTATAGGCAAGACCCTTATTCTCCCCTTGGTTGGCAGAGAAATTCCCGTTGTTGCCGACGAGTACGTAGAACCCGATTTCGGCACCGGTGTTGTTAAAATTACCCCCGCCCACGACCCCAACGACTTTGAGGTTGGCGCAAGACACGGGCTGGAGATTATAAACGTTATGACCGACGATGCCCGCATAACCGAGGATTATCCCGCTTATGCAGGTATGGACCGTTTTGCCGCAAGAAAGGCTATAGTAAAAGACCTTGAAGAGCAGGGCTTCCTTGTAAGAGTGGAAGACCACGCCCATAACGTAGGCACCTGCTACCGTTGCGGTACCACCATCGAACCCAGAGCGTCCCTTCAGTGGTTCGTTAAGATGAAACCCCTTGCGGCTCCCGCTATCGAGTCCGTAAGAAGCGGCGAGATAAAGTTTGTTCCCGAAAGATTTGACAAGCTTTATTTCAACTGGATGGAAAATATCAGAGACTGGTGCATCTCCCGTCAGCTTTGGTGGGGTCACCGTATACCCGCCTTCTATTGTGATGACTGCGGCGAGCTTGTGGTAACCAAGGAAGACCACGCAACCTGCCCCAAGTGCGGCAAGGCTATGCGTCAGGACCCCGATACTTTGGATACTTGGTTCAGCTCTGCCCTTTGGCCCTTCTCTACCTTGGGCTGGCCCGAGGATAGCGATGACCTTAAGCGTTTCTATCCCACCTCTACCCTTGTAACCGGCTACGATATTATTACCTTCTGGGTATCCCGTATGATATTCTCAGGTCTTGAATACACCGGCAAGGCTCCCTTCAGCACCGTTCTTATTCACGGTCTTGTAAGGGATGAGCAGGGCAGAAAAATGTCTAAGTCCTTGGGCAACGGTATCGACCCGCTGGAGATAATCGACACCTACGGTGCCGACGCGCTCCGCTTTACTCTGGCAACGGGCAACAGCCCCGGGAACGATATGCGCTTTACCGACAAGAAGGTAGAGGCATCCCGTAACTTTGCCAACAAGCTTTGGAACGCCGCCCGCTTTGTATTGATGAACCTTACTGAGGAGCATGACCCCGACAGCATCGACCTTTCCAAGCTGGCACTTGAAGATAAGTGGATAATCAGCAAGTACAACAGCCTTGTTAAGGACGTTAGAGATAATTTGGATAACTTTGAGCTTGGCGTTGCCGTTGCAAAGCTTTACGACTTCCTTTGGGACGTATTCTGCGACTGGTATATAGAGCTTGTTAAGCCCCGCCTTAACGATAAGGAATCCGAAAGCGGCAAGACCGCCCAGCATACCTTGGTTTACGTTCTTTCCGGCGCAATGAAGCTTATGCATCCCTTTATGCCCTTTATCACCGAGGAAATTTGGCAGACCCTGCCCCACAACGGCGAAAGCATAATGGTTGCAGACTTCCCCGTATATAAAGAAGAACTTTCCTTTGCCGCTGATGAGCAGGCAATGTCCGCCCTTATCGAGGCTATAAAGGCGCTTCGTAACCGCAGGGCAGAGCTTAACGTTCCTCCTTCCCGCAAGGCAAAGGTTTATATCAAGAGCGATAAGGCAGAGCTTTTTGCCGCATCCGGTATTTTCTTCGAAAAGCTTGCTTCCGCTTCAGAGGTTGAGCTTGTAGATAAGGACTTTGAGGGCGAGGGCATGGTTCAGGCAATAACCTTCGACGCCGTTCTTTACCTGCCCATGGAAGAGCTTGTGGATATGGCGGCTGAAAAAGAGCGCCTTACCAAGGAGCTTGAGACCGTTAAGTCCGAAATAGCCCGTGCCAAGGGCAAGCTGGAGAATGCTTCTTTCGTAGAGCGCGCACCTCAAAAGGTGGTTGACGCCGAAAAAGAAAAGCTTCAAAAGTTTACCGAAAAAGCCGCACAGATAGAGCAGGCGTTGGCAAACATTAAATAAAACCCATTATTTACGGAGTAATGTATTATGAAATCATTTATTCCAAAAGGATATAAAAGCACCCTTGACCTGCACGATACCCAGTACGCCATAGGCGCACTTAAACGCATATTTGAAGATAGATTGGCAAGCCAATTGGGGCTTCAGCGTGTTTCCGCCCCCTTGTTCGTCAGCCCCGATACGGGCATTAACGACGACCTTAACGGTGTGGAGCGTGCGGTGTGCTTCGACGTACCCTATACGGGCAAGGATGCGGTGGTGGTCCACTCTCTGGCTAAGTGGAAACGTCTTGCGCTGTGGCGCTACGGCTTCCGCCCGGGGGAGGGGCTGTATACGGATATGAACGCCATCCGCAGGGATGAAGAGCTGGACAACCTCCACTCGGTCTACGTTGACCAGTGGGATTGGGAAAAGGTTATATTCAGAGAACAGCGCACGGTAGAATATCTTAAGGAAACCGTTAAAAAGATATGCTTTGCAATCTACGTGGCGCATAACGATTTAAAGTCTATGTTCCCCGCAATTAATACCGAAATCCCCATCGAGCCCTACTTTATCACCTCGGATGAGCTGGAGGATATGTATCCCGACCTTGACCGCAAGGCAAGGGAAAACGCCATAACCAAAAAGCACGGCCTGGTTTTCCTTATGAAGATAGGCACCCCCTTAAAGGACGGAAAACCCCACGACGGAAGAGCCCCCGACTATGACGATTGGGAGCTTAACGGCGATATTCTGTATTGGTGTGACCTGCTGGGCTGCTCTTTGGAGATAAGCTCAATGGGCATTCGTGTGGATGAGGCGGCTATGAACCGTCAGCTTGCGGCGGCAGGTGCAGAGGATAGAAAAAATCTGTACTTCCACAGCCAACTGCTTAAGGGCGTGCTGCCCTATACCATCGGCGGCGGCATAGGCCAGTCAAGGCTTTGTATGCTGCTTTTGGGCAAAGCACACGTGGGTGAGGTTCAAAGCTCTATATGGGATAAAGAAACCCTTGACCTTTGTGAACAAGCAGGGGTAGAGCTACTGTAGTTTTTTAGGAGGAATGTTATGAATTGCTTTAAATGCGGTAAATATCTTTCCGATACTGTAAGATTTTGTGACGGTTGCGGTGCAGACCAGGCAATGGCGCCCCAAAAGGCTGCGGCACAGCCTCAAGCTCCTGCGGTAGAGGTTTTGCCTGCAAAAAAAGAAAAGGATGGCTTTGCAATAACCGGCTTTATACTGGGTATGTGCGGCATAGCAACGTCACTTTCCGACGCAAACTTAATCATCTTTATTCTTGCAATAGTTTTTTCCGCCATAGGGCTTGCCCGCATTAAAAAGAACAACAAAAGCGGCAAAGGCTTTGCCATTGCCGGGCTTGTAGCGGGAATAGTAGGTTTGGTTTTCGTTCTGCTGGTTGTGCTGGTGATAGGTTGTATGTGCGCCTCCATGTTTTCAGCAATGGATCCCAATTTATACTACTTTTAAAAGCACCCCAAAAAATCTTCGATTTTTCGGGGACCCCGAATTGAAACGAGAATTAGCACCATTTTTGTTCGTTCGCACC
>JAZUNS010000170.1:0-8013 GCA_045604285.1 Eubacteriales bacterium | reverse complement strand
ATTCATACGCAAAAACAGCAAAAATATCTTTTTTGTAGCTCATAGCCAAAAAGAGAGTAGTTTTCACTACTCTCTTTTTTTACAAGTTTAATATACAAAGCTCCGCAGAGGCACCCAAGGGTGCGTTGCGGAGCTTTTACTTTTTATTATGCCCTTATTCTTTGACGGTTTCAGCTATTTTTACGGCTATTGCGCACTCTATACGCTTGCGGAAAAGATCGCAGCCGTAGCTGTATGTGCCGCTGATATCGCCCGTTGCATGATATGCGTTGGCGGCACAACCGCCGCTGCAATACAGCTTTGCCCAACAGTTTTCGCATTCGGGGCGGGTATAGGCGTTACAGCCTGCAAACTTATCACGCAGGGCGGTATTTGTTACACCGTCCCATATATTACCCATGCTGTATTCGCTATCCCCAACAAACTGATGGCAGGGGAACAGCTCGCCCCAGGGGGTGACGGCAAGATATTCCGTGCCGGAGCCGCAGCCCGCAACCCGCTTGTAAATACAAGGGCCGCCGGTTAAATTTATCATATAATGGTAGAAGGTAAAGCCCTTGCCTGCCTTGTTGCGCTTTATCATTTCCTCGGCAAGCTCTTCATACTGAGCGTAAAGAAGGGGCTTATCTTCCTCGGTAAGGGCGCAGGGGTCGGAGGGCGGAACCACCACGGGCTCCATACTAAGCTTATCAAAGCCCAGGTCAGCCATGTGAAGTATATCCTTTAAAAAATCGGCGTTATGGTGGGTATAAGTACCTCTTACGTAATATTCCTTATCCCCTCTTGCCTTAACAAAATTTTGAAAACGGGGCACGATGGTATCATAGCTGCCGTTGCCGGCATAATCTTTTCTGAAACGGTCGTTGGTTTCTTTTCTGCCATCCAGACTAAGAACCACGTTATGCATTTCTTTATTGCAAAACTCGGTTACTTCCTCATCAAGAAGCACGCCGTTGGTGGTAAGGGTAAAGCGGATGTTTTTGTTGTGCAATTTTTCCTGCTCTCTGCCGTAGGCTACAAGCTTTTTAACCGTATCCCAATTTAAAAGGGGTTCGCCACCGAAAAAGTCAACGTCCAGATTATAATGGGTGCCGGAATTTTCTATAAGGAAATCAAGGGCGCGCTTGCCTGTTTCAAAGCTCATAACCGCACGGTCGCCCTTATATTTGCCCTGACCGGCAAAACAGTAGGAGCAATTAAGATTGCAGGTGTGCGCCACGTGCAGGCACAGCGCTTTTATATTATAATTGTTACGGCGATAATTTTTTGCTATCTCTGCAAAAGCATCCTTGGTAAACAGCTTACCTGCCTTTTTAAGCTCCTCTATATCGGCAAGGCACTCTTCAACGTCTGCCACGGTAACGTCGCTGTATTTTTGGGTAACTGCGTTTTTTATCTCCTCCGCAGTTGAGCCCTCGTACATGGCGATTACGTCATAGGTAGGCTCGTCCACCAAATGGACCGAGCCGCTGAAAACGTCCAACACCACGTTATAGCCGCTTTGTTTAAACTGATGTATCATATTCTCACCCCAAAGGTTACCCATAACAGAAAATTAAGGAGGGCGATGCTCTCCTTAATTTTTGTTATTGCTTTTTATTAATAATTATTTGCCCTGTTTTTCGCAGTTCTGGTTAGCAACACCGCAGGAGGTCTTGCAAGCAGACTGACAAGAGGTCTGGCATTCGCCGCAGCCACCGTTGTTAACGGACTTGTTAAGGTCACGAGTTTCAAGGGTTACTATCTTCTTCATAAATTAAAGCTCCTTATCGTAAAATATCTATCGGCTTAAGTATACTACAAATTTCCCCTGCTGTCAACAGTTTATTTATCTGAAGTCTTTTGCCTTTTTGCATTTTTTAACTTATCGTACAGCTTATCTCCGAAAAGCTTACGCACAGCTTTTTTAACTTTACCTATACGTCTGTGCCAATTGTTGCGGCGCTGAAATTTTTTAGGCAACCAGGTGGCAGTAAAGTAATGGGTGGCGTATTTGTTTTCACCCTTACCCTCAGAGCAAAAATATACGCTGGGATATACGGCAAGCCCGTTTACTTCTTGGTATTGATTGTTGACCGCCAAGCCCTTAGGAATCAGCCGCTCGGTCAAAGCGTTGGTATTTGGGGTCCAATCTATTCCGCCGGGTTGGTTGGGATCTAAAAACTCACGGTTGTCGTAATATTCAAGCAAATACTTGATGGTTTCGTTGCCCTTTTCCGCACCTACGGTTCCGAGGGCAACCACTTTATCACTTTCAAAGCAAGTGAAGGCTTTATGATGCAAAAACTTATCCAACGGCTTAAAGGATTCGCTGTCGGTATCCATATAAATACCGCCGTGATTATACAATATCCAAAGCCTTGCATAATCCGCCGCAAAGGCATATTTTTTGCGGTCGTAGGCTTGGCGGCAGTAACGGTTTGCATCCAAATCAAAGTTATCTTCGTTCCATTCTTTTATTTCATAATCCGGCATAATCTTTTTCCAGCTTTTTATGCAATGCTTTATTATTGCCGACTTTTTACCTCTGCCAAACCACACGTAATGGATTACCTTTGGTATCATAAATATCACCTATCTACTATTTTTTACAACAGCCACAAGAGGCAGGCTGCCGTTGTCGCTGTAACAACCGCTAAGCTTACTGCCCGCAAACTCGGCAGTAATGGTCTGTCCCGGCACCAACAGCGGTATACCCGGCGGATACGCCCAAATATACTCTGCCGCCGTTCTTCCTGCACAGTCCCTTAAATCAAGCATTTCTTTTGGGGCGTTAAGTGCCGCTTCTATCGTAGCGACCATAGCGCCTTGACAATATTCCGTTTCGTCCACAATCGGCTTATAATCCCCAAGCTTTCGGTCTGCCTCTGCCAAGGTGTCTATAAGAAGCTTAAAGCCCTCTGCCCTATCGCCTGCGCCGGTCATTGCAAGCACAAAGGCGTCGGTGGTATACTCTGCCTCCACCCCGTTAAGCCGTAAAAAGCTTGCAAGCTCGGTGCCGTTTTTGCCGATAAGCACAAGCTTAGACGGGTCGTCGGTCTTAAAAAGCTTTATTGAACTTAAGCCTTTTACATTTTTAATAAACATTTTTATCAACCCATGCCATTCTTCAAACAGCATAGGGGTTGATAAATACTCAAGACACGCCTCCACCGACGCCATAAGGGGATAGGAGGGGCTTGATGTTTGAAACACCCGCAAATAATGCTCTAATCGGGCAAGGTCGACACCGTTGCCGTTTACGTGCAAAACCGCAGAGGGAGTAAGTGCCGGCAAGGTTTTATGCATGCTTTGCACCACCACGTCTGCGCCTGCCTTAACCGCACCGCCGGAAAAGTACGGTGACAAATCCAGATGAGCGCCGTGGGCTTCATCCACAAGCAGGGCTACGCCCGAGGCTTTACAGAGGGCAGCTATTTCCCTTATATTGGAAATTATACCCTCGTAGGTGGGGCTTGTCAACACCAAAAATGCCGCATCTGAATGTTTTAGCAAAGCGTCTTTTACCATTTCCGCCTCTAATGCGCCGTATACGCCAAGCTCTGCCACAAAGCTTGGGGTTAAAAACACGGGATTATATCCAAAAAGCTCCAGCCCATGATAAACGCTGCGGTGGCAGTTGCGGGCAACGAGGACCTTATCTCCACGCTTACCCAGGGCACCCATGGCGGCAAGATTGCCGCAGGTGCTGCCGTTAACCAAAAGATAGCTTTTTGTGCTGCGCCAAGTACGGCTTAGCTTTGTCTGCAATTCCGCAAGCATCCCCGTAGGGTGGTGCAGATCATCGGCACCGCCGATCTCTGTTATATCCGCCCAAGCGCCAAGCGCCGTCAGCTTATCCAGCCCTTGGTTGCGCTTATGACCCGGCATGTGGAAAGGGTAGCTGCCGTTATTTTTAATAAAACTATAAACGCTGTTTTTGCCCATAGCCTCACCTTATTAAAATTGCTGTTGCACCCGTAGGCGCAACAGCAACTTTATCTGCTATTTAAAATTATTCTGCTGTTTCTTCTGCAACTGCTTCTTCAGCACCAACGGAAGCTTCTTCAACTATCTCAAAGCCTTCGCCCAGCTCTTCAGCGGGGAGGAGCGCTCTGCGAGAAAGGCTGATTCTCTTTCTCTCTTCATCGATAGCGATGATCTTAACTTCAAGCTCGTCACCAACTGCAACAACGGATGCAGGTGCGGAAACGGGCTTAGCTGCCAACTGAGAGTTATGGATAAGACCGTCTACGCCGGGGATGATTTCGGCAAATGCGCCGAATGCCATAAGGCTTACAACCTTAACCTTAACGTCGTCACCAACCTTGTAGTTTGCTACAAAGATGTTCCAAGGATTGTTCTCTTCGGTCTTATAGCCCAAGGAGATACGCTTCTTTTCAACGTTAACAGCCTTGATGTAAACTTCGATCTTATCACCAACCTTAAGGATATCGGCAGGGTTCTTGGGTCTGCCCCAGGAAAGCTCGGTAATGTGAGCCATACCGTCAACGGGACCGAGGTTAATGAACGCACCAAAGGAGGTAAGGGAACGAACGGTACCGGTAAACTTCTGACCTACTTCTACCGTTGCGTAGAACTCTTCTACCGCCTTCTTGTGCTCGCTTCTCTGAGCAAGTCTGATGGAACCAACGGCACGCTTGCGCTGATCGTTGATTTCGATAACCTTGAAGGAAACCTTCTTGCCCTTGAGAACGTCCAAGGATTCTTCCTTGGGAACGCCGGTCTGGGAAGCGGGGATAAATACTCTTACATTATTGCTGGAAACAACAACGCCGCCCTTAACAACTTCCTTAACGGTGCCCTCGAGGATAGCGTGTTCGCTTTCAGCCTCAACGATGGTGCCCCAGTTCTTGGAAGAGTCAAGACGCTTCTTGGAAAGGTGAACAACACCCTCTGCGTCGTTAAACTTAACGGGAACAACTTCTATCTCGTCCCCAACCTTAAACATTTCGTTAAGGTCAACACCGCTGTCGTCGGTGATTTCGTCATACGGGAGAATGCCGGTATGCTTCGTCCCGAGGTCCACGTGGATTTCGGCGGGAGTAACGGCGGATATAACGCCTACTACCCTTTCTCCTGTATGTAAAGTCTTGAAGCTCTGGTCAAGCAATTCCTGAAAAGAAAGCTCGCCGTCTTCAGTGTTTTTGATGATGTCTGCCATGTATTCTCTTACCTCCTGAATTATACTGAACGGGGTCGATGCCCCGGCAGTTATTGCAATATTATTACAAGCGAAGATCTCTTCGCTTAGGGGGGCAAGCTCTGCCGCCCTTTCTATGTGCAGCGCCTTGGTTTTAGACGCAGCCAGCTCCCAAAGCTTTGCGGTGTTGGAGCTGTTACGCCCGCCGACCACCACAACCAGGTCGCTTTTTTCCGCTAAGGCAAGAACCTCCTCCTGCCTTTTTTCGGTTACACTGCATATTGTATCAAAAAAAATTGCGTTTGTATATAGTTTTTTTATATTTTTTTGACTTTTTTTCCATTCCGGCATAGAAAACGTGGTTTGAGCCACCATAATAAAGCCGTTTTCGGCAAAATTTTTACCGTTTTCCGTACTAAGAAAGGCAACAAGCTCTTCGCTGCTGCTGGCAACTACCGTTTCCCCCCCTGCAAAGGAGCGTATCCCCTCTACTTCGGGATGCTTAGGATCCCCCATTATCACCAACGAAGTGCCGTCTGCGGTGCGCTCAGACACTATGCCGTGTATCTTTTTAACGAAGGGACAGGTGGCGTCCAACACGGAAAGCTTTGCGTTTACCAACGACTCCATAATCCCTTTGGGGATGCCGTGGGTGCGTGCTACGACCCTTGTACCCTCGGGCAGCTTTAAAGCATCCTCTGCCGTTATGGCAAAAACGCCCTTTTCCTCAAGGCTTTTTATATAGCTTTTGTTGTGGATAAGCTCGCCTATGGTGTATACGGGCTTACCCTCTGCCGCCTCTGCCTCTATAAGCTTTGCGGCGCGGTCCACGCCAAAGCAAAAGCCGGCGCTTTTTGCCGTTTTAATTTCTGTCATTATCTATCAGCTCGCAAACCTTGCCAAAAATATATTTAGATTGCTCTGTTCTGTCGCCAAGCTTTGAAAATTCTTCCACGGGGATGGGCTTGCCCACCACTATCCTGCTTTTTCTAAAAAGCTTTGGCGTGCCTTTTTCGTAAATTACGGCTACGGGAAGTGCGGCAGTCCTGCCGAGGGTGCATATCATGGACACGCCCTCCAAGCCCTGCTCTGCCTTCGCCTTGCCCTTAACACGGGTACCCTGGGGGAATATCCCAACGCTGTTGCCGCTTTTTAAAACCGTAACGCATTGGCGGATAGCGCCAAGGTCTGCCTGCTCTCGATTTATGTATATAACGCCCATGCGTTTTAAAAAGCCGCCCAACATTCCGCCCTTAAGCTCTGTTTTTGCAACAAAGCTTATTTTTCTGTCAAAAGCACAGACCAAGCACACCGGGTCCACCAGAGAGACATGGTTGGCACAAAGGACAAAGGCACCCTCCGGTATATTTTCCGCACCCTCAAGCTTATATCTGTACAGCACCTTTACAAAGGGTCTGACAACGCCGCGGGCAAAACCGTAAAAACTCATTTTTCAAGAACTCCGTCAATAATCTCTTTTGCCTTCAAAAAGGTCTCCTCAGGGGTGAGGGCGCTGTTATCAAAAAGTATTGCGTCCTCTGCCGCAACGGCGGGGCAAAGCTCTCTGCCCGCATCGTTTTTATCTCTGCGGCGCATATCCTCAAGAACTTCCTCTTCCGTTACCGTTTGGCCTTTTTCCAAAAGCTCTTTATATCTTCTGTTTGCCCTTACCTTATCATCGGCAACCAAAAACAGCTTTACACGGGCATCGGGCAAGATTACCGTGCCTATATCTCTGCCATCCATAACGGTGTTGTTTTTCTTGGCTATATCCCTTTGCAGGTCAAGCAGAAAGCTGCGCACCTCGGGAATTTTTGAAACGTCTGATGCGTACATTGAGGATTTGGGCGTTCTGATCTCATCACCAACAGGAACGCCATCCAACAAAACGACGCCTTTACCGTCCACAAGACGCATTTCTATATTAATATCAGGCAGCACGGAAACTATAGCCGCCCTATCGTCGGAGGCAAAACCCTTCCTTTGTATATATAACCCAACGGTGCGATACAGCGCACCGGTGTCAATATATATGTAACCGTAATGCTTTGCAATGGCAGAAGCCAAAGTGCTTTTACCCGAGCCGGACGGCCCGTCGATAGCTATATTTATCACCTTATTCACAAGACACCCTCCGACAGTTACTTTTTCTCTCATTTTAGTTTACAACATTTTTTTGCTTTTTGCAATAGCAAACGGTAATTTTATTAAGCTTTTGCTTAAAAAAGCCCATTAAAAAAGAAAAGAGGGTAATTTTTTAAAAAACTATTGCATATTTTCCCGTTTGGTGTTATGATATGTAATTGAATAATTCGCAAATTTGGAGGTTCACTGAAAATGAGTTCCGTTCTTAGCAGAAAAACCCTTAGAAACAGGATCATAGCTTTGTGCTTGGCTTGTTTGCTGGTAATTGGCGGTGTTGTTGCCGTTTTTTGGGATTACCACAAAGACACAAATAAGTATTTTGAAGACGTTGATTTTGCAAAAGCACTTGCAGCAGCTTTGTCTGAAAAGACCGGCGATACCATTAACGCCATTGACATTGACGCTGATATGCTTAAAGATTATACCTCTTTTATCTACACCGTTTATGAGGACCGTACCGGCTTGGAAGAAGGTTCTCAAAGCTACGGCGCTTTTTATCCTGCCGTAATTTTGGGTAAGGATGAGTTTACTCAGTATTACATTGAGAACAACTATACCCCTGTCGAAGAGGCTGAAGAAGACGATACGTCTTCCGCTGAAGAAGAAAGTGCTGACGAAAGCTCTGAAGCTTCCGTTGAATCCGTAGAATCTGTAGAAAGCTCCGAGGCTTCCGTTGAATCCGTAGAATCTGTAGGAAGCTCCGAAGCTTCCGCTGAATCTGCTGA
>JAZUNS010000169.1:0-1994 GCA_045604285.1 Eubacteriales bacterium | reverse complement strand
TGTTTTTTCGCCTCGGTTCGTTTCGTCTGCACTCTTTCTCAGCACTCTTTCTTTGCTTTTTTGAATTATGCAAGCAGCTCCAGTGCTTTTTCAGCGGCGGCTGCGGCATCGGGCGCATAGTGTGCGCCTATGGATGCGGCGTATTCTTCGCTAAGCGGTGCGCCGCCAACCATAACCTTTATGCCCTTTTCCTTGGCAAGGGTGCAAACGTCCGCCATTACCGTCATGGTGGTGGTAAGCAGGGCAGAAGCGCAAATTACCCCTGCGCCTTCCTTTTCTGCCGCTTCTACAAACGCCTCGGGGGCAACGTCGGTGCCTAAGTCTACAACCCTTATACCCCTGCCCTCAAGCATTATTTTAACAATGTTTTTGCCAATATCGTGGTTGTCGCCCTTAACGGTGCCAAGTATTGCCGTGCCTGCCGATTTGTCGCCACCGTCAGCCGCAATATAGGGCTTTAAAAGCTTTACGGCTTCGTTCATGGTCTTTGCGCTTATCATAACCTCGGGCAGGAACACAGACCCATCCTTAAAACGGTTGCCGATAAGCTCCATCCCTTTAACAAGCCCGTCCTTAAGCGCCTCGGTCCCGCTTAGCTCACCGCTTTCAACTGCGGCAAGTATCTGCCCGGGCAGCACCTTTAACTCCTTGGGGCGGATTCTGCTTAAGGTTTCGCAAATATCAAAAGCGGTCATTTTCAAAAACTCCTTTTAATTTAAAAACTAAACATATTATAACAACAAAGCCTGCGGTTTTCAATATTTGTCTGAATATTTTTTCGCCCCACGGTGCAAATTATAGGCAAATGCAATGGAAAGCAGGACTAATACTATGTTTAAAAGACTAAAAACTGCCGCCCTGGCTGCCGTTTGCACCTTGCTTTGCACGGTTTTTGCCCTTAACCACGCATTGCCGGACAGCCTTTCCGTCTTTGCGGGTGACGTTGGCACCGCCGTGGAGGAAAAGCTTGCCTACCCCGTGTTTACGGCTACGGTAAGCGGCACCTCTGCCACGGTAAAGCTTTGGGGTGTGTTGCCCGTTAAAAACGTGGCGCTTAAGGTGGTGGACGACAGTCGCCTTTACGTGGGCGGCACCGCTTTCGGCGTTAAGTATTTTACAAAAGGCGTGCTGGTGGTGGGGCTTTGTCAGGTAGAGGGCTTCGGCAACTCCGTCTGCCCCGCAGAGGAGGCAGGTATCCAAAAGGGTGACGTTATCCTCAGCGCCGACGGCAAGGAGATAGACAGCGCCGAAAGCTTTAAAGAGATTATCGCCAATAGGGGCGGCAACGCTCTTCCCTTAGAGGTACAGCGGGGGGACAAGGTGTTTACCACCGCTATTTATCCCGCCCTTTCCGCCGAGGACAACAGCTACAAGGGCGGTATGTGGGTGCGTGACTCCACCGCAGGCATAGGCACCGTAACCTACACCACCGCCGACGGAAAAAGCTTTGCGGGCTTGGGTCACGGTATATGCGACGGTGACACGGGCGCCCTTATGCCTCTGGGCAGCGCCGCCGTGGTGGACGTGGACATAACCAACCTGCGCAAGGGCGCCGTGGGCTACCCCGGGGAGCTTAAGGGGTCTATAGACAGCGTAAGGCGTGGGTACCTTACCGCCAATACCGAAACGGGCGTGTACGGCGTTTGGGATGCCACCCCCAACGCCCTTGGCGAGCTTGTTCCCGTGGGGCTTTCCGATACGGTAAAAAAAGGCAAGGCGCATATTTACTCCACCGTTGACGGCGACCGCCGCAAATACGAGATAGAGATAAAAGAAATATACGGCGACGGCGAAGACTACCGCAATATGCTTATAAAGGTAACGGATAAGGCGTTGCTTGAAAAAACCGGGGGTATCGTCCAGGGGATGAGCGGCAGCCCCATATTGCAAAACGGCAGGATAATAGGTGCGGTCACCCACGTGCTGATCAACGACCCCACCATGGGCTACGGAATATTTATAGAGAATATGCTTGGCAAATGATATAGTAAAAC
>JAZUNS010000168.1:0-9296 GCA_045604285.1 Eubacteriales bacterium | reverse complement strand
ATTACGATTACAGTAATAACAGATACACATTCATCTTTGACGAACAAAATAATATTGAAATTATGGCAATAGAATCTTCGGACGACGGTAGCGTAATGTATACCTTTATAGAAGATATTAAAGAAGGTGTTCCGGATAACGCGTTTGATATGCCTGATTTTGAAAGAGTTAACGTTTTAGACTATTTTGAATAATAAAAAATGGGGGGGCAAGTGCAGCCCCCCATTTATACTTTCCACCATCCTCTACCATACAAAATGGAAATTTTGTATGGTAGAGGATGGGATATAATCAGAATTTTAGCTTAATTTATTATTATACCGCCACCATAATCATATAATAGGCTTTTTGACAAGCTATAAGGCTCTATATGATGATTGCGGCAAAATCCTTTTATTGCATCGTAATCGCAATGATTTTCTATAGCTCCGCTAAATCCTACACAACCATCAAGTACAAATAATGCGCAACCGCCAATAAAGCCGTTATTATAACCGTTTAGAGTTATACCGTTATTACTTACAATCAGTACATCAAAGCCCAATGCTTTTAGAGCTGCGGCAATTCCGGTATCAGACGTTATGTAAGCATTGTTACTAAGACGAACCGTGCTGCAAGCTGCATAACCTTGCTTAACTTTTACAATATTGACACCGTGCACTATAGCATCTTCCAAAATCTCTTTTGCTGTATTTTTACCGCAAAATAAATTGTTATCGGCGTAAAAGCAATTAAATATACAATCACTTGGGTATTTATCGTCTAACTTTTCCCCACTTTCCAAGCAATTCACAAATGTGTCTAAAGTATGAACAAAACCTTTTTCTGTCAAAAGACTACCACACAGCAACTTGAAAAACAGCATATCGGGATGATATGCTGTTTCGTTGTTAATATTTGCTGTTTTTCCTGCTTTTAGACAAACAAACCCCAATTCAGACAGCTCGTTTAATATATCATTGGGTAAAAGTGATGAAATTATAAGTTTGTTCATAGATTTAATAACTTTAATAAGTCGTAAACGCTTCTTATCCCTACAATATCAATACCGGCATAAGACTTTTTCAAGCGATTTAATGAATGATATGGCACTGCAATGGTTTTAAATCCCAAGCGAATAGCTTCGTTAATGCGTATTTCCATACCGGTAACGGTTCTGCATTCACCTGCAAGCCCTATTTCGCCGAAAATTATAAGATCTTCGGGGATCGGTGTATCTTTATAAGATGATATTAATGCCAAAGCAACAGCCATATCACCGGCAGTTTCGTACAATTGAAGACCACCTGTAACGTTCAAAAAGACCTCTTGTGCAGAGAACTTCATACCAAGCCTTTTTTCTAAGACGGCCAGTAACAAAGAAGAGCGATTGTAGTCCACGCCGGATGTCATTCGTCTCGGAGAAGCCATTGTTGAGCTATTAACCAGTGCTTGAATTTCTGCAATTATCGGACGTGTACCTTCCATAACACAAACGGCTGCGGATCCGGAAACGCCGTGTGGGCGTTGAGAAAGCATAAGTTCTGACGGATTTGCAACTTCAGTCAACCCATCATCGCTCATTTCAAAAACGCCGATTTCATTGGTTGAACCAAAACGGTTCTTTACAGCTCTTATAATCCTATATAAGTGCTGTTTATTGCCTTCAAAATACAGTACGGAATCCACCATGTGCTCAAGCACCTTTGGGCCTGCTATGGCACCATCTTTATTGACGTGCCCGACGATAATAACGGCAGTGCCCAAATACTTTGCAAGATTGATCATAGCAAGAGCGCTCTGTTTTACCTGCGTGACGGTGCCGGGCATTGATGACAGGTTGTCATCGTACATAGTTTGTATAGAGTCTATTATAACAACCTTTGGTTGAGTTATTTCTATTTCATTAGTAACGGTATTTATATTAGATTCGCACAAAACCAAAAGATTTTCTGTGCTGATGCCAAGGCGCTTGGCACGCATTTTTAGCTGTGGCGCACTTTCCTCCCCGGAAACGTACAAAATTTTTGCGCCTGCACCGACAGCGTCGCATATTTGAAGAAGTAACGTGGATTTGCCAATTCCGGGTTCACCTGATAGCAAGACAACGCTACCCTCGACTATACCTCCGCCAAGCACACGGTCAAACTCACCTATCCCGGTAGAAAAACGCATTCTATCCGTAAAATTGATTTCTTTAAGAGTTAACGAATTGCTCTTGCCGTTAAAACTGCTTTTGCCCTTGTCCGAAATTCTGCTTTTTGCTTTTGATTCTTGCTCAGCGACTTTTTCGACCATAGTATTCCACTCGTTACACATGGGGCATCGACCGACCCATTTTGAGCTGGTGTATTCACAGTTTTCGCAAACAAATACCGTTTTCATTTTGTTTCTCCTAAATAATTAACTATCCCCAAATACAAGGTATATGCTAATTTGGTTTGATAATCATCGTTAGATAAATTTTGTGCATCTGTTTTGTTGGATAAAAAGCCGCATTCAACTAAAACTGCAGGCTTATATGCGTTATCAAGCAAATATATGCTTTCAGTGGCCGGTTTTATATCTCTGTTATTGGTGCTGTCCAGAAATTTAGAGGCATTCTGAATTGAGATTGCCAAAAGTTCACTTTCCTTATTATTAACAGAGTAAAACGTCTGCAATCCGTGGGCGCTTGCCGTTTCAAATTTATTCATATGAATGCTTACCAATATGGCATTTTCGGTATCTTCCAATAATTTTAGTCTTGTATTTAAATCTTCCTTTTTTTTGCTACCGATTTTATCACCGCTGCCTAAAAGAGCATCATCTTTTCTCGTCATAACTACTTCAACCCCCGAAAGGCTCAAAAAGTCATTTAATTTTTGCGCTACCGAAAGGTTTATGCCCTTCTCTATTGTGCCGTTGGCAATCGCACCCGGATCTTCACCGCCGTGACCGGGGTCAATAATTACTGTTATCGATTTATCGGTTGAATAGCTGCCGCTGGGCAAAGCATTTGCTTGATTCTTTGAATATCCATAAGATGAAGAAAACGCAAGAATACAAAAAAATGCTATAGTAAGAACACACAATATCAGTATAATTACTGCAGAAATTGCAATTTTACTGTATTTCATAACAACACCTCGTCTGAAAATATATGACGGGGTGTTGTTATATATGTTTATTTATTGTTTGTGGGCTTTTTTGCTCCGTCACCCAAAGAAGGCTTCATTCCAAGATATTCCTTGATTTGTTTGTCCTTAAGTCCCATCAAATATCCTAAAAGATACGCAACAATGCCGGGGATTAAGCAAGCTAAAGCCACAAAAAGAGAAATGTCAACACCGTTATTAATAAGCGTATCGTTTGCGGCGTATACAAAACCAAGATAGGAGCCGTTAAGGAAGAATAAAACAACAGCCTTACAGATTGCTTCAACAGAATCAATCAAGTGTATTCCAAACAAACGAAGAGTTGAATTAAAAACACCGGGAATTATAAAAATCAAAGTAGGAATATACGCAAAAAGTGCTACTTTTGCGCCGTGAAAAGGCCTATACTTCAATCTTCCGTTGGAAACTCGATTTCTGTCTCTGGCACCTTCATCCCACGCATTATCGTAAAGTAATGACACGAACAGCAATGACGTGACCAAAGACCCCGCCAACATTGCAGCTCTGTTAATGGCACTTAATGCAATAGATACCATCATACCCATAATGGAAATCGCAATTTGATTTAAAAGAAACTTATTAATAAGCTTCATATTGTCAAGATAAAACGTTTTAATACCTTTAAAAAATTTCATAATGCTACCTCTGGAAACCTAAAACTCGGATATAGGTAAAAACTCACCCGTGTTATTGTAATGCTCAAACTGTGCCTCGTCCTTAAATTCTAAATCTTTACGTCCTGCAAGAGATTCGTTGTGATGCATCAGCTCATGCAATAAAACTTTTTTTAGCTTTATTTTAAAGCTATCGTCGTCAGCGTTTGGCATACTGTTTATAAGCGAACCATAATAAATTATTATATATCGCCCCATTTGTTTGTTTTTGTTATATTCACCAAGCGTATACAGCTTTTCTGACCTTTTACTTTTCTTGTGCTCGGGAACGATAGAAACGCCCCCGTTAAGTTCTCGAAACAAAACTTCAGGCAATTCGTCAACAACGTCATCAAGATACGCAGCGGCTTCTTCGAACGAAAGCATGGCTTATATCTCCATAATAAGCCCTACAGGGCAATGATCACTACCTAAAACATCATCATATATAATACTGTCGTTGATTTTCTCTTTAGCCAAATCGGAAACCACAAAATAATCTATTCTCCAGCCTACGTTGTTTGTTCTTGCATTGGAGCGGTAAGACCACCAGGTATACGCATCGGTTTTGTCCGGGTACAAATGCCTGAAACTATCTGTAAAGCCGGATCTTAACAGAGCCGAAAAGCAGCTTCTCTCTTCGTAAGAAAAACCCGGATTGCCGACGTTGCTCTTTGCGTTCTTTAAATCTATTTCTTTGTGAGCAACATTCAAGTCTCCGCATAAAATTACCGGCTTTTTAGAGCTTAAGTCCGACAAATATATACGCATATCTTCTTCGTATTGCATACGGTAGTCTAAGCGTTTAAGCTGCGGCTGTGCGTTGGGTGAATAGCTGGTTGTTACGTAAAAACCATCATACTCAAGGGTTATCATCCTGCCCTCGTCATTGTACTTTCCATCAACACCGTACAATACAGCAACAGGCTCTTTCTTCGTTAAGATCAGCGTACCGGAATAGCCCTTTGTATCTGCACTGTTCCAAAACGAATGATAGCCTTCAAAGGTAAAATCCGCTTGTTCAGGCATCATCTTGGTTTCTTGAATGCAAAAGATGTCGGCATCAGTTTTTTCAAAAAAATCAAAAAAGCCTTTTTTTATACACGCTCTAAGACCGTTAACATTCCAAGAAACTAACTTTAACATACCTATTCCCCTATTATAATCCGTTATCTTCCTTATATGTGTTATATTCTACCATAAGCTTCGCCAACAAGCGTGTTATTGCGGTAAATTGCTGTTGGCTTTTAGGATCGTAAACGCCGCTTCTGCCACACAAAACAACAAGCACGTACTCGTGCCCATCGGCGAAGACCACGCCTGCGTCATTAAAAGCTTTGCCGCTCCAGCCGGATTTATGCGCCGCCTCATACTGAGGAATAGAACGCCAAATATAGTTATATTGCGCATGCATATATCTGTCAAACAGTTCTGCCCCGCTATCGGATTCTAAACTGTAATAGTATATCTCTCTCCACGCAGCAGCCATTTCTTTTGCGGTAATTTCGCCCCAGTTATGCCCCGGACGAATAATTGTTGAACAGCCGAGGGTTTCCATCATATGATTAAAATTTGAAGCCCCAACCATTTCTTTAAGCATAAGGTATGCTTGGTTATCGCTTATACGAATCATATAATCCATAAGCGTTTTTACGCTAAAGGTGGTGCCGTAATCATAATTTTTTATCTTGCCCGTGCTGTTTGCTTGAAAGTGACGAGATTGATACGCCTTATATGTATCCCAACTGATCAATCCTGCGTCTATACACTTATTAACGTATAAACCCAAAGGACCTTTGATAGAGCTTGCAGTGGCAATTTTTGTGTCTTCAGAATAGCAAAACGCCATATTTGTATCAAGCTCAATCAGCATAATGGATTGTGGATTGGCGAAGGAGCCTATTTGGTCTTTAAACTGTTGTGCAAGCTCATCGCTCATTCGGAAATCCGTATTGTACATTTCAAGCCCATCGCTTTCCCATACAAGATCGTAAGGCATAGACGGACCGTATATAACGAAGGATTTCTCAAGGGCAGGGTCTATCGAAGAGTCTTCAACTTCAGAGGATTCGGTGCTTTCCGATGACTCCTCGTCGGAACTCTCAAAACTCATATCTTCTTCGGAAGATTCATTCACAGAAATTTCTTCCGAGACAGTATCAGAGCTTTCAGTTACAGTACTTTCGTAGACAGCGCTTTCTTCACTTTCGGCACTTGAGCCGATGGAAAGACTTTCCTCCGCAGAAGAATCACTTTCTGATATGTCGTTATCTGACAAAGTAGAAGAAGTATTGCTTTCTGTGGAAGTGCCGACATCATTACATGCTATGGCACACATTAAAATACAGACAGTTAATAATACACAAAGTATTCTTTTAGTAATCAACACAAAACCCCAACTTAGCAAAATATATTTTAAACATATTATATACCAAAACCAATATTAAGTCAATACGCAGGCCTTATTTAGGTTACCGTTTTTCGATGGCTTCAGGCGTTATTGAAAAAGGTACGCACAGTAAGTGCGTACCTTGATAAACTTATTCCTCTTCTTCAACCTTTGTAACGAATAAAGCTTTTGCGTCAGCTTCTTTTTCAGCAAGAACTTCTTTGCGATGATTAAAGAACTTAACAGCAACTTGTTCAAACAAAGCGTAGGAGAGAACGTCTTCATCCTGAATTGCGTATTCTGCACACGCTTTTTTAAGCTTTGCCATTTCAGGAGCCAGTGCGTCTGCGGGGCGAGCAGTGATGGGCGTATCGTCGCCAAGGATCTTCTTAACAAATTCAGGATCGATGGGAGCGGGAGTTCTGCCGTACTCACCCTTTACAACACCCTTAAACTCTTTGGTAACCATCTTGTATCTTTCGCCAAGAGTAACGTTAAGAACAGCTTGAGTACCAACTATCTGAGAAGTGGGAGTAACAAGAGGAGGATAACCGGCATCCGCTCTAACACGAGGAACTTCTTCGAGCACCTCAAGAAGCTTGTCAGACTGACCTGCCTGTTTAAGCTGAGAAACGAGATTGGAGAGCATACCGCCGGGAACCTGATAACGAAGTGCGTTAACGTCAACCTTCAGCACTGCGGGATCAATAAGACCGGAAGCGATATATTCGTTTCTAAGCTCAGAAAAATATTTAGATACAACGTCAAGCTTGTCAAGATCCAAGCCGGTGTCGTAAGGAGTACCTGCAAGAGTAGCAACTATAGGCTCCGTTGGAGGCTGAGAAGTACCCATAGCAAAGGGGGCGATAGCGGTATCGATAATATCTACGCCGGCTTCAACTGCTTTAAGTATGGTCATAGAAGCAAGACCGGTTGTGTAATGGGTATGGAGCTCTAAGGGGAGGTTGCATTTTTCCTTTATAGTCTTTACAAGCTCATAAGCGTCATAAGGCTTAAGCAAACCTGCCATATCTTTTATACAGATAGAGTCTGCACCCATATCTGCCAACTGGCAAGCTAAATCGGCAAAGAACTCGTTATTATGTACAGGGCTGGTGGTATAACTGAGAGCTGCCTGAAGGTGGCCCTTCTCTTTTTTGGTAGCTTTGATTGCAGTCTTAAGATTTCTAACGTCGTTAAGTGCGTCAAATACTCTGATAATATCAATACCGTTTGCTATAGACTTTTGCACAAAATACTGAACAACGTCATCAGAATAATGTCTGTAGCCCAAAATGTTTTGGCCGCGGAAAAGCATCTGAAGCTTGGTATTCTTAACGTTCTTGCGGATAGTGCGAAGTCTTTCCCAAGGGTCTTCGTTAAGGAAACGCAAGCAAGAGTCAAAGGTTGCGCCGCCCCATGCTTCAAGTGCGTGATAGCCAACGTTATCAAGAGCTTTAAGAATGGGAACCATCTGCTCGGTAGTCATGCGAGTAGCAGCCAAGGACTGGTGAGAGTCGCGAAGAACTGTCTCTGTAATTTTAATTTTAGCCATAGTTATCTCCTTTATGCTATAACAAGGATAACGTCGCCTGCATTAAGCATTGCACCTTCGGAAGCAACTACGGAAGTAACCGTGCCGTCGAAAGGAGAACGAATTTCGTTTTCCATCTTCATAGCTTCTATAACGCAAAGGAGGTCACCGTTTTTAACAGCGGTACCCTGCTTAGCAACAACCTTAAGAAGGGTGCCGGGGAGAGGAGATTCAACCTTGTTACCGTCAGCGGGGATAGCTGCGGGGGCAGGTGCTGCAGCGGGAGCGGCTGCGGGTGCTGCAACAGGAGCGGGAGCTGCTGCGGGAGCTACGTATACGGCTTCCTTAGTGCTCTTTACTACGCCGTTCTCTTCAACTTCTACTTCAAACTTATTGCCGTCGATTGTAACAACATACTTTCTTGTCATCTTAAATAAACTCCTTCCAATTTAAAGCTGTTTGATAGACTTGATTCTGAAATTAACTTTACCGTCACCATTTGCGGCGGCAATAGCTGCAGAAATGATGGCTGCCAATTCTGCTGCCGTCATTCCGTCAACAACGCTGTCTTTTGTAAGAAGACCGTTGTTGGAAACCTTGGTACTTGCCATATAATTACCTCCAAAAACTATAAAGTTCCATTGTCTTGTCTATTCTACAATAAACATTTGCTTTTTGCAATAAGCAAATAACAAAAACTTTTAATACACAAACACAATTTTATTGTTGAAAAAAGCAAAAAATGGTGTTATACTTAGCTCAACACAAAAATAAGGAGTATTTTGTTATGAATGAAAACGTGCAGCGCATACTTATAACCGAAGAACAGATTAAGGCAAAAGTTGCCGAGCTTGGCAAACAAATCTCTCAAGATTACAAAGACAAGCCTTTGCTTTTGGTTTGCATACTTAAGGGCTCTCTGGTGTTCATGGCAGACTTGATGCGTGCTATTGATATAAATTGCAAAATTGACTTTATGAGCATTTCCTCTTACTACTCCGGTACTCAAAGCAGTGGCCAGGTAAGAATAGTTCTCGACCTTAACCGTTCTGTCAAGGATTACGATCTTCTTATAGTTGAAGATATACTGGACAGCGGCATTACCCTTTCTTACATAAAACAATTGTTACTTCCCCGTTGCCCCAGAAGCATAAAGATATGCACTTTATTAGATAAGCCCGAACGTCGCAAGGCCGACATTACGGCTGACTATTGCGGTTTTACCATTCCTGACGAGTTCGTAATAGGCTACGGTCTTGATTATGATGAGGATTATAGAAATCTTCCGTACGTTGGGATAATAAAACCCGAGGCGATAAAACAATAATATCCTTAAATATATTGAGCTTATCGACAAGATAAGCTCTCAGACCGCTGACAAAGGTACAGAACACGAAAAATATAAAAAATCAATTACAAAAAAAGTTGAAAAGTCGGGAAATCTTCCCGACTTTTCTGCAATTTATCGTATTTTTCGTTCAAAACGAACCTCGGCTCACAGTACTTTTGTACAGTTTTCGCCTCGGTTCGTTTCGTCTGCACTCTTTCTCAGCACTCTGCCAAGCTGATGACAGGGTTTGTCA
>JAZUNS010000167.1:0-2443 GCA_045604285.1 Eubacteriales bacterium | reverse complement strand
TAATCAGGAATTCATTTTTAAAGGAACGGAAGAAGAATACGAAGTCTTTAAGGCGTCGCTAAAGTAAAATAAACAGCATGAAAACTGCCGCGAGAAAATCGCGGCAGTTTTTATACAAGGTCTTGGCTTAAACACCGTTTTGTGTTACACTCTCAATACTTTTGCGAAAAGGGGGTAAACAGATGAAAATTGCAGTAGTTGGCTACTCAGGCGGTGGAAAAAGCTACCTTTCGGATAAGTTGTCAGGGCTTTACGGTATCCCCGTAATGCATCTTGATTCCGTTAAATATGATAAAAACTGGATAGCCAAGGATAAAGCTCTCGTCCTTAATCAGGTTGCCCTTTTTATGGAGAAGGAAAGCTGGATAATAGACGGCAACTATAGTGCTCTTTACCAAAAAGAGAGGCTTTTGGCGGCTGATGAAATAATAATAGTAAAGCCTGGCAGGCTAAGATGTCTGTGGGGCGTTATAAAAAGAGAAAAAGAATACAAAAGAATGGGCTACGTTAAAAGTCTTAATTTTGATTTTATATGTTTTGTCCTCTTTGGCGGAAGGACAAAAAAGAGAAGACAGCATTACAAAGACATAGAAAACCAATACAAAGATAAAACCACGGTAATACGCACGAAGCGCCAACTAAATGAATACATAAAAAGGAGGGAACAGCGTGATCAACTTTGTCAGCAAAACGGAAATACATAAGGGCTGGTCGAGAGACAGAAAGTTTTGCGCTGTTGATAGGGATGGCAATAAGTATTTGCTCCGCATCTCTCCTATCGAAAAGGCAGATCGCAAAAAGGCTGAGTACGCAATGGCAAAAGAGGTAGCCTCTCTCGGCATTCCTATGTGTATGCCTGTGGATTTTTGGACCGACGATGACGGTGTTTACAGCGTATATAGCTGGATAGACGGCGACGATGCCAGAGATGCTTTGCCTTTTTGTACCGATGCTGAGCTTTATGCCTACGGTGTAGAAGCAGGACGGATACAAAGGATACTTCATTCCATACCCGCCCCCAAATATTTACCCGATTGGGAGGAGAGATATAACAAAAAGCTTGATACCAAGCTTGAAAAATACATAAGCTGTCCACTTAAATACGAAAAGGGAGATCTGCTTGTCGAATTTGTGGATAGCAACCGTAAGCTTTTAGAAAACCGCCCCTTGACCTATCAGCACGGCGACTATCACGTGGGGAATATGATGATAGGCAAGGATAAGAAGCTTTATATAATAGATTTCTTTGATAGAAACGATTTTGGCGATCCCTGGGAGGACATAAAGCCCATTACTTGGGACGTTGCTGTAAGCCCTGTGTTTGCCAAGGGCAGAATTGATGGGTATTTCGACGGAGAGACACCCCAAAACTTTTGGCACCTTTTAGCCCTCTACGTTACCGCAGGCATACTTTCCTCTCTGCCTTGGGCTATCCCCTTTGGAGACGGCGAGGTGGAGATAATGAGAAAGCTTGCGGCAGACGTGCTTGATTGGTACGACGGCATGAATAGCGTAGTTCCTAAATGGTATGTAAATAATCGGTAGCATTAAGAACGGGTTTGCCGAAAAAACAAATGGGCTGTCCCAGAATTTGAGACAGCCCTTAATTGCTATACGGGGTAATTCTTTGTTACGCTGTTTACGGCTTTGCGTCCGTTCTCGGTAGTAAAGAAAATTGCGGCAAGCATCGACATAAGTGCGTATGCAGAGTGCCCAAGCTCGTATTTCCCGTCGAAGTCACAGTCGCAAAAGCCCCCCTTCATCAGCTTAAATAATAGGTTTTCCGCCTTTTCAAGGGGAATATTTGTGCTCTTAACGATATCCTCGACACTTATACCCTTGCAAAAATCAAGGGTGGATATAATACCCAAGGTATCTTCGTCGGAAAGCAGATCACAAACCTTTTTGATATCGGCAAGGCTTTGGCTTTTTAGTTTTGATAACATATCGGCACCGTAGATCACGCTTATAACCGTGCCGTCATCGGTATCGGCATATACGCTTATACCGTCGCTGCATTCTGTTGCCGATCCTGTAACCATTCGTGTGTCCGTTGCCCTAACGCAAGCCTCTACCGCTTGCTTCGCTGCCTCAAGCCTGCCCACCTCTTTGGCATACTCTCCGAGAGATGACATACAACTATCCTTTTTTACCGAGCTTGGCACTTCAAGCAAAGCGTCGGCAGTAATTCCAAGCACCTGACAAAGATGGGGCAAAAGCATAATATCGGGCATACTTTCACCCTTCTCCCATTTGGACACAGCCTGTCCCGTAACACCTAACTTTTCGCCAAGCTCCTGCTGGGAAAGGGAACGCAGTTTTCTAAATTCACTTATTTTTTCGGCTATGGATTTGTTCATAATCAAAGGTCCTTTCTAAAAATCAGTATCAGAAAGCTTTCTTGCCTTTATTTTATCCCATACCACCGTTGATTTCAATAACC
>JAZUNS010000166.1:0-9432 GCA_045604285.1 Eubacteriales bacterium | reverse complement strand
GTCTTTTAACACCAATTCACACGCCTTGACTTTAAATTCTTTGCTGAAAGTTCGTTTCATCGTGAACACCCCTCTGGATGTATTTTACCATTCACTCTTCAATGTGTCCACTTTTACTATACAACTTTCTTTCCTTCACTTTTATCTTTTCACTCTTCACTGCGAACGCAGTGAGCAATGGGGTATAATTTATTTTAGCCGTTTTTCCGTTTCCGCAAAGATTTCCGCCGCCGCCTCGTTACTGACCGCCTCGGCAAACAGCCTGAAGGAACCGCCGCTTGTAGGCACCACCGTTACGCTGCCGCCGTAGTACCTAAGCACTATGCCCTCTCCGCCACGGGCCTTTTCCCCTTGGGCGGATATTCTGTCCATGGTTGCCGCCTTTTTGTCCTCGTCGCAAAAGCAAAGCTTGGATTCTATTACCCGCTTTGGGGTTTCGCTGTAAAGCTGCTCTAAGGACTTTTTAAGCTTTAAGCCGCTTTCCAGCGCCTTAAGCACCAGGGCGTTGCCGTCAACGCTCCAAAAGCAGCGCCGTGCCGCCTCACGCTGTCTGCCCGTTGCCTCCCCGTAGAACACGGGTCTGGCACCTGCACGCTCCACGGCCTCCTCCACAAAGGCGGGGCAGTGAACGGGCAGCGCCACGTCGCCCTTGGCAGTCTTTGCGGCAAGGCACACCAGCCCCCAAAAGCCGCACTCGGTACCGCTGCCGAAATGCGCCTCGGCATACAGCCCGTCGGAGGAAACGTAAAACACGTCCCTGTCGCTGCCTTTGCCAAACTCCACCTTAGCGCCCATCTTTTCCGCCACGGAATACAAAAACTGAGATGCGGGGTTTTTATCACCCACGTAGAGGCTGGCGCCACGCAGGCTTTCCACCAGATGGGTAAGGGCTGCCCCGTAGCGGAACTTGGGTGCGTCCTCCCCATCGTAGGTGACGATATGCCCTGCGGAAACCGCCGTGGGAACGGGACGCCACATCGCCGCCTCTACGGCGCTTTCCTCCTTGGCGGTGGGGGGCAGACCGTCGCCGTCAAACACCGTAATTGTGGCAACGCCGCCGTAGACCCTTACTACCAGGGAAAACGCAAGCTTGTACTCGGTGGCGCAGAAGGACGCCAACGCCTCGAAGCCCTCTCCCAAATCGCAAGCCCTGCCGCCGTAGATGCGTACCCCGCAAAGAATGCTGTCTGCCAGCACCTTAGCCTCGTCGCTGCCGTCCTGCAGCACCCCCACGGCAGAGCCCGCACCCGCCGTATACGCCAGCGCACCGCCCAGGCGCAGGCACAGCTCGCCGTTGATATAGCTGCCGTACCTGCCCATCATTCTGCCGTTTTCAATATGCCTTTTGCGAACGTCGCCGAAAATAACGCTTTTCATAACCCTTGCACCTTTCTCTATCCTTAGTCCCGATTTAAGCATGGTACCCCCTGCAATATAGGCGCCGTCGCCTATAACGGTACCCGCACCTATTACACAGCCCTCGCCGATAAAGGCGTTTTTGCCCACGTAGACGTTGTTGCACAGTATACTGCCGTAAACGGGGGCACCGCTTTCCACGCAGGGGCCGTCAAACAGCACGCCGCCCTTAAGTGCCGTATCCTCTGCCACCTTAGTATTGCCGTAATTTACGTTTTTGCCGCCGCCCCCGTAGCGAAAACAGCAGTTGTAATAGCTTTCCACGTCGCCTATATCGCACCAAAAGCCCTCCTGCTCTATACAATGGATAGGCACGCCCTTTTCCATAAGCCGCGGAAAAAGATGGTTTGCAAAATCCTGCTCTCCCTCGCCGATATATGAAAGAATCTTGGGTGAAAGCACGTAAATACCCGTGTTTACCAGGTTTGTCAGCGTGCGCCGCCAGGAGGGTTTTTCCACAAACTCCTCAATTATCCCGTTTTTTGCCCTTACGGTGCCGTAACGGACGGGGTGATCCACCCGCTTGCAAACCACGCTTATATCGCCGCCGTGGCTACGGTGGGCGTCAAGCAGGGCGTTAAAGTCAAACTCGCTTACGGTGTCGCCGCTTACCACCAAAAAGCAATCGTCAAAGCCTGCGGCGGCGTTTTTTACGCTGCCTGCGGTGCCAAGGGGCATGGTTTCTCGGTAGTACCGCAGCTCTGCCCCCTCTACGGGGTAGTTTTCTATCTGCTGTGCCTTGTACATGGTGGTTACGGATATCTGCCCAAACCCGCTTTCCGCAAGCTTTTTAATAAGATTGCCGTAAACCGTACCCTTGCCCAGGGGCAACAGTGGCTTAGGCAAGGTCTCGGTAATAGGCAAAAGCCGTCTGCCGTATCCACCCGCCAACACAACCGCATATTTGCTCAAGCAAATGCGCCTCCCTTTTTCTGTTTGTGTAATAGTTTCCGCAGCAAATGTCAAAAATATACAAAAAACTACCTTGCTATTGACAAACGGCAAAAAAATAGATATATTTAAATTGTGATATAATGGTATAATATTTACCTGAAAGGCTGTAAAACATGATAAAGCTTGGCTTGGAAAACTTGCCGCTTACCGGCGGCTGTGTGCTGACAATAGGCAACTTTGACGGCGTGCATCCGGGCCACCGTGCGCTTATAAGCCTTACGGCGGATATTGCCAAGGGTATGGGGCTGCCATCCCTGGTGCTAACCTTTGCCCAGCACCCCCAAAGCCTGCTTTCCGGCGGGGGGTTTAAGTACCTTTTGGGCAGCGAGGATAAAGAAAAGCTTGTTGCCGCAGCGGGGGCAGAGCTTTATTGCGCCATGGATTTTAACAAGGTAAGAGGGCTTTCGCCCCAAGAGTTTATTGAGGAAGTTCTGCTGGGGCAGTTTAATGCCCGCCACGTGGTATGCGGCTATAATTTCTCCTTCGGCAAGGGTGGCAAGGGCAACCCAAGCGTAATGAAGGATATACTTTCAAGCCACGGCGTTGGCTGTACCGTCGCCCCCAAGGTGGAGATAGACGGCAAAAACGTAAGCTCTACCCGCCTGCGTGCGCTGGTTGCGGCAGGGGATATGCAGGGCGTGGCGGAAATGCTTGGCAGGCTTTACAGCTTTAATCTGCCCGTGGTCCACGGCAGGCAGCTTGGCGCAAAGCTGGGCAGTCCTACCATAAACCAGCTTTTCCCCCAGGATAGGGCGCTGCCCGCCTTTGGGGTCTACGCCGCCCTTTGCCGCATAGACGGCAAGCTTTACGGCGGTGTTGCCAACATAGGCGTAAAGCCCACGGTAGGGGATAGTGAGCTGCCCCTGTGCGAGACCCATATTTTTGATTTTACCGAGGATCTGTACGGCAAAGAAGTAAGGGTGTATCTGTGCAAGCACCTGCGCCCGGAGCGCAAGTTTGCAGACCTGCAATCCCTTAAAAGACAGATCGCCCTGGATACCGCCGAGGCAAGGGCAATTCTGGCGGCAAACGACTATGAAAGCATGAAAGGAGATTTTCCGTTATGATAAAAAAAGGGCTGGCACTTTTGCTTGCTTTGATATGCACACTCAGCCTGCTGATAACCGCAAGCGCTGAGGAGGCGGAGTCTGACGTGCCCGTTACCGAGGACGTTTTGGTGATTAAAAACCTTAACACGGGCATAAACGTCAACGTTGCCGCCGCAAGCGGAAAGACCTACCAGGCAACGGGCGTAGGCGCAAAGCTTATGACGGCTATGCTTGCCTACGATATCCTTAAGGATTCGGGTGCTAAGATCTCCTCCCCCTGGTGTCTTAAGCAGGATAAAGAGCTGGAGGCTACCATATTTAACGATTTTTCTTTGGGGCTCAACTACAGTAAAACCTCCTCCTCGCTGACGGTTGAGGACCTTGTTTCCGCCGCCACCATAAGCTCTGCTGCGGATGCCTGCGTATCCCTGGCAGTAGCGGCAATGCGCTACCGTGCGGGTGAGCCTACGGATTATTACAACAACTACGACGCCGCAGTATCGGCAGGCGCCAAGGAGAAGGCGCATATCAACGATTTTGTGGCGCTAATGAACGAAAAAGCTACCGAGCTTGGCTGTACCAACACCGTGTTTGTCAACTGCACCGGTGCCCCGGGCGGCCGCACCACGGCAGAGGATCTCGTCCTTATTGCCGAGGCGTTTTATAACAATACCCAGCTTATGGCGCTGGCAGGGCAGGCAAGCTACTCCCTAAGCACCGGCTCTAACCAACTTTTTAACAAAAGCGCACTTATGAGCAGTAACGATAACCTTACGGGCTACACGGGCTTAAAGGGTGCCACGGGCATAATAGTGGGCTGGATGGGCAACAAGGGCGCAAGCCCCTACTGCGTGGTTGCTTCGGGTGATACCGAGGACGGCCTTAGCTATATTTTCGTTTGCGTGTCGGACCAAGGCGAAACCAATGCCACCAAGACCTCTGCCTACGATACCGTTAAAAACTTTTTGCCCTGGGCGCTGGATTCCTTTACCTACCGCCTTATAGTAAGCCCCCTTAACGTGCTAAAGACCATCCCCGTAAAATCCGGCAAGGATAACGATAGGGTAAGCATAATCCCCCGCGATAATATAGAGCTGCTGTTGCCCGTTACCGTTAACGCCGCCGAGGATATAGACGTTGAGTACGTTTATTATGAGGAGGAGCTTACAGCCCCCGTTGCAAAGGGTCAAAAGGTGGGCGAGGTGCAGGTTACCTATAACGGCGAAACCATGACCACCGACCTTATCACCAACGCCGCCGTAAGCGAAAGTGCGGCACTGTCCCTGCTGGATAAGACCAAAAGCTTTTTAAACAGCGATTTTATGATGAAGATTTACCTTTGCGTAATAGTTTTGCTGGGTGCCTACTTCATTTTCAGCTTTGTAATGTTTGTTTACCGCATAATTCGCAAGTATATTGCGGCGGGCAGGGGCGAATAAAAACAAAGTGTGAACACTTTGTGTCCTTTTAATAAATTTTGTATCTTGTGCTTGAAATAGCATTTTTGTTATGATATAATTCGAATGTTATAGATTTTTATGCATTTAACGGAGGTTAATCTACTATGACCGGTACTGAACTTGTAATTGGTATTCTTCTTTTAATAATGGCACTTTTCCTTATCGTTTCCATACTTATGCAAAGCGGTAAGAGCAAGAAGCTTTCCGGCGCAATCGCCGGCGGCGCAGAGACTTTCTTTGGCAAACAAAAGGGCCAGGCTATTGATAAAACCTTGTCTAAGGTTACCAACTTAATAGCCCTTGTTTTCGTAGTTCTTATACTCGTTCTTCTCTTTGTTGACGCTAAGAGCAATGTTCCCAAGCACAATAACGACAACAGCAGCGCTACCGAAAGCAGCGCAGTTGTTGACGATAAGTCTGACGACGACAAGACCTCTAAGGAAGAAGCTTCCAAGGAAGAATCTTCTAAGGAAGAAGCCTCTAAGGCTGAATCCTCTGAGGTTGCAGAAAGCTCTGAAGCAAGCGTTGAAGAAAGCGTTAGCGCAGAAGCCAGCGGCGACGTTAGCGTTGAAGAAAGCGCAGAAGTAAGCGCTTCTTCCGAAGCAGAAGTTTCCGAAAACAGCGTTTCTTCCGAAGCGTAAGACCATAAGACAAAGCACGGGTTGGCATTTGCGCCGCAAACGGGCGCAGGTTTTACACAACTGTGAGGTTGTCATTTGTTAAAATAACACAGAAATACACAAAAGCTTCCTCCTTTATATTTAAAGCAGGGGGCTTTTTGTTTTAGAAAGCAGGTATATTATGCAAGAATTGTTTGAATCCTTTGTAGAAAAGAATACCTTGGCAGATACGGCTGTTCGCAGCGCTACGGGCATCCTTAATTTTTCGGAAGGTGTCTACTTTGTTACCACCGATGACGGCGAAAATTTCCCTTTGGACGGCGCCCTGCCCGCAGGCTATAAGGAAAGCGATAGGGTAGCCGTGGTTATAAGCAACGGCGTGGCAAAGCTGACGGAAAGATTCGGCTCCATTACCGATGTGGAAGCTAACGTTAAGGCAATGCTTAGGCGCAGCGGTCTTGACACGCCCTTTGAAGCCGACGCCATCATGCAGGCTAAGGAAACTACCTTTACCGAAATAACCGCCCACATGGCAGACCGCACCGACCTTAGGGGCAAGACCATTATCACCCTTAGTGAGTCGGAAAACAGCCGTAACGAATGCGGCTTTTCTGTAGAGCTGGACAAGGACGGCAACTATATATTGGGGATACACACCACCGATGTGGCAGAATTTGTGCCTGCAGGCACTGCGCTGGAGCGTGAAGTGCTCTCCCGTGCAAAAACGGCAATGCTCCCCGGCAAGGAAATTCCCATGCTGCCCGAGCAGCTTACCAAGGGGCCCTGCTTCCTTGAGGTAGGGGAGGACAGGCTTGCCATAAGCTATTTTCTTACTATTGACGAGGAGGGCAACGTAACTTCCTTTGATTTTTGTGAAAGCGTTATAAAAACTGCGGCTAACTGCCTTTTCAGCGAAATAGAAGCTTTGTTTTTGGATTACGATACCTCGGCGATAATGCCCTTGCGCCTTGCCTACGCATCCATTCTGCCCACCATTGGCAATATGTTCAACCTGGGCGCAGCATTGCAAAGCGCACGTGTAATACGGGGCGGTGCGGATATCGACAAGGCAGAGCGTCACTTCCTGTATAACCGTCACAGCACAAAGCCCGTTGGCGTGGTTTTCCGCAAGGATAGCGACCCCAAGCGTCTGGTAAGGGAATTTTTGTCCGTTGCAGGTCAGCAGCTTGCCGCCTATTTTTACAAAAACGACATCCCCGCCATCTACCGTGTGCAGGCTAAGCCCGAAAAGGCAAGCTTTGACAAGTTCCGTCGCCATGCCGAGCTTTTGGGCGTGGATACCTCGTCCTTCTCTGATGACGAGCTTTTCGGCGGCGTTGCCGAAAGCATAAGAGGTATAAGGGAAGAGGAGCTGTTGCTTACAGAGCTTCGCTCTTTGCTGCCCGAGGCCACCTTTGCCGCACAGCCTGAGAAGCATTTCATCCACAACTCTGAAATGTATACAAGATTTGCCTATCCCTTAAACCGTTGCGCCGATTTCTGCACCCAGCGCATAGTAAAGGCTGCGCTCAGCGGTTATAACGATAAGGCAAAGCTTAAGGAAAACGTCGCCTTGGTAATAGAAGCGGTTAAGGCAGAAAGCAAAATTAACGCCTGCGAAGCCTACGCAGAGGATCTGACGGCTATAGATTGCCTCATGCGTGAGCCTTTCAAGGCATACGGCGGGCTTGTAATGTCCGTTAATCCCGCCGGCGCAACCATTTTGCTGGATAACGGCTGTATTGCCGAGCTGGATATACAAGAACAGCTTACAGAAAAGGATATAGAAATAGACTTAGAAAACGAAAAAATCAAGATAAACGGCACAACCTACGGTTATGGCGACGAAATCACCGTGCGCATCGTCTGCCCACTCCAGCAGTTTGCCACTTTGTATGTTGAAGCATAGTAAATGTTTCACGTGAAACATTTTGGAGGGTTTCTATGTTGACAAAAGCAATAAGAAGGCTTGCGTGCTTTTTGCTTAGCGCCGCCCTTCTTATACCCCTGACCGCCTGCGATGAGGCGGAACAGCCAAATGAAAGCAGCAGCGAGGAGGTAACTTCTCAGATAGAGTCTGTCTCCACCACCCCGGAGGAGCAGGTTCAGCTTCTGGATGACTTAGGCGGCAAGTACAACGGTAGAACGTATACCATAGTAACGTCGGTAGAGTCGCTGTTTTCCAGCGAAAACGATGACCCACTGGGCAAGGCAGTAAGCGCAAGATTATCCCTGCTGGAGCGAAGCTTTGGCATAGAAGTTAAGATAAAAACAAAAACCGAAGCGCAAATTAAAGAAGGCGCCGTTGCCGCCAAGGAAAACGGCAGCCATTATGCAGATCTTATCTGCGCCTCGGCAGAGCTGATGGCAGAGCTTGCGGAAATAGGCGTGCTGGAAAATACCGCCGGGCTGCCCTATATGGACTTTAACGCAGGTTATATGCCCAAGGACTTTATTACACAGCAAAAGGCAGGCAACAGCCTGTATTTCATGTCCGGCGCATCCACCTTGGCAATGAACAGCGCCGCCGTACTGTTTTATGACAAATCCGTGCTTTCCAAGGCAGAGCAAACGCCCATATCCAAGGCAGTAGGCGGCAGCTTAACCTGGGAATCCCTTGTAAACATGGCAAGCGCCTCTGCAAAGCAGGGCGTATACGGCATAGACACCGCATTGGAAACGGAAGAGCTTTTGGCAGCAATGTACGTTTCCGTAGGCGGCAGCTTTATCAAAAATACCGATAGCGGCGTGTCCCTAAACTATGACCCCGCCACGGTAGAGCTGGTTAACAACGTAAACGCCGCCTTATTCAAGGCGGATGGCATGGCACCCGACCGCAGCGATGACCTTTCCTTTAAGCAATCCGCAATAAACGACTTCGTGGCGGGCAAAACCGCATTCCTTATTGCAGGCCTTGAAAGCGTGGTAAATATAAGCAAAAAGAAGGGCGAATGGGGCATTTTACCCCTGCCCAAGGCATCAGAATCCCAATCCGACTACCGCTGTGCGGTAAACGATGCCTCTGCGTGCGTGGGCGTCCCCAAGTTTTGTGATGACAGCGCCTTTGCAGGCTTTATGCTTAACGCATTCCTCGCCGCCAGCGCCAACGGACTGGACGAAGGACTGCGCTCCACCTACGTCTATTACTATTTTTGGAGCAATGACGAAGCCCTTATGCTAAGGCTTATCGAAAACTCCGTGGTCTATGACCTGGGCGTTATGTACTCCTCCTTGCCTGCGGTTTATAACGTTACCTCCGGCCTTCTTGCCGAAAAGGATAACCTGACCGTCCCGGAGGAGCAGGAAAAGCTGTTTGACGAGTTTTCCAAAAGAGTTTTTAAGTAAAACTATTGCATATAATCCCAATTTGTGCTAAAATAGCTCGGATAAAAATATTTTTATATAAAGAAAGGTGTTTTAACTATGGCAGTAAAAAAATCAGTAGAAGACCTTAAAGTGGCAGGCAAGCGCGTTCTTGTAAGATGTGACTTCAACGTTCCCCTTAAAGACGGCGTTATCACCGATGAAAACCGTATAGTTGCGGCTCTCCCCACCATCCAGTATCTTCTTGACAACAACGCAAAGGTTATCCTTTGCTCTCATTTGGGCAAGCCCAAGGGCGTTGCAGACCCCAAGTACTCCCTCGCTCCCGTTGCTGTAAGACTTAGCGAAAAGCTCGGTAAGCCCGTTGTTTTTGCCGCTGATGACGAAGTTGTTGGCGAAAACGCTAAGAAGGCAGTTGCAGAGATGAAGGATGGCGACATCGTTCTGCTTCAAAACACCCGTTACCGTGCTGAAGAGACCAAAAACGGCGAAGCTTTCTCTAAGGAACTCGCTTCTTTGGCAGACCTCTTCGTTAACGACGCATTCGGCGCCGCTCACAGAGCACATTGCTCCACCGTTGGCGTAGCTTCCTTCGTTGAAGAATCCGCA
>JAZUNS010000165.1:0-9367 GCA_045604285.1 Eubacteriales bacterium | reverse complement strand
CACGGGGCAGCCGCAACCCAGCCAATTGACAATAAAATGCTGATTGACCAAGCTGTAAGGAATAAGCAAAATGGCAAATACTAAAATCGGCGTTAGTAGAACGGCTATTGTTTTAATTGACTTCATACAATCACACCCCTTCGTCAAATTCTTATTTATCGGTTAGATTATTATACCATTTTCTGCAGCTATTATCAACCCCTTTTTCTTTGTCTACTGCGGGGCAATCATTGATACGGACAGGTTGCAATATCATTGGTTTTGTGGTACAATAGCCATACGGTGAAAGCCGAATTTATTTTTTGGAGTATGCTGTTTGAAGAAGAACAACACCTTGGAGATTGTAGCGTGACCGAGAGGTTGGCTGCAATGTCGCAAAACCTCTCATACGATTGATTCGTCACAATATTATTGGAGGTAACAAAATGGAAAATTTGACGATACGTTTGGAAACAGAAAAAGACTACAGAGCAGTAGAAGAACTGACCCGTGAGGCGTTTTGGAACGTCTACAAGCCCGGCGCCGACGAGCATTACTACGTTCACATGATGCGCAGCCACCCCGATTTTATCCCGGCGCTTGCCTTTGTGCTGGAGTGTGACGGCGAGATCGTGGGCAACATCATGTACACCAAGGCGTGGCTGGAGGACGAGGACGGAAACCGCAAGGAGATACTTTCCTTCGGACCCCTTTGCGTTGCGCCGAAACATCAAAGGCAAAAGCTTGGCAAGCTGCTCATCGAGCATTCCTTTGAGGCGGCACGCAAGATGGGCTACGACGTGAACGTAAACTTTGGCAATCCGGGCAACTACGTCAGCCGTGGATTTGTTAGCTGCAAAAAGAAGAACGTTAGCTTTGTTGTGGACGGAAACTTCCCGACAGCGCTTCTCGTTTGCGAGCTTGTTCCTAAAGCACTGGATGGCAAGAAGTGGATGTATATCCCTTCTACTGCCGCTGATTGCTGTGAGGACGTCGCCGCCGTGGAAGCATTCGATGCGACCTTTACACCTAAGGAAAAGAAGTGGATGCCAAGCCAAGAGGAATTCTACATCTACAGTCATTCATCTGTAGTCCGATAAAAACCGCCCCCAACGTAAAAGCCGCTGAGATGGAAAAGATCCGTCTCAGCGGCAATTTTTATCTTTTTTTGTAAAGGACAAGCTCGGGGTTTTCGCCGTTTGCTTCATAGGTGCAGATGAGGATGAAGTCCATATTGGCGACGATGCCGAAGCAACGGTCGCCGCCGAATTCACATTCAAGCTGATTCCCCAGATAGGTGGCGTTATCGTCAAGGAATTTGACGGCATTGCCGTTTGGCAGGCGATATTCCAAATTGACGTAGCCGCCCACGAGTGCATTGAGTTTTTCAAGCTTCGGCATTCCTTCAATACCAAGGGCGTTGATCTCGTCTATCAGCCCCGCCTTGAATTCCTCAAACCTTCCGCCGTCGTCAAGATTTTTATATTTCTTCCAATAGTCAAGCCGGGGGAGCAATTCTTTCATGTACGCACGGGCCTGATCCGAGGGAAAGGCTTCGCTTGCCATGTTTTTCACGCAGACCTCGATCAGATCATCCATATCGTGATACATATACTCGCCGTCGGCATAGCACCATTTGCAATAATCTTCGTTGAAGATTCCGTCCTTCTCACGGCTGACATTGCTATCCTCCAGGGGCATGCCGCAGCATTGACAGATAAGCTGACGCGGTGAGCCCAGAAGCGTGTTTATGGATACCTGGAAGAGCCCCGACAGAAGCTTAAGCGTCTCTGTATTGGGTACGGTTTCGCCGTTTTCCCAACGGCTGACCGCCTGACGGGTGACGAATACCTTCCCCGCAAGCTCCTCTTGGGACATCCCTTTTTTCGTTCTCAGATCACGAATAATATCTTTTGTTTCCATACGCCCACCGCCTTCCTTTTCTGTGCTTTTATTGTAGCATATCCCGACGCCAATCGCAAGCAACGCTCTGTTGCCTATTCTTTGTTTACTGTGGAGCAATTTTTGAACGTTTGTATTTAAAGATCAAAACATAGGGATATTTATTCATCGATATGCCTCGCATTTAGTCACCGTCACTGCACAAATAGCATTTCCGATATCCACGCACATATCTTATAAACGTTCTCTTGATCAAGATTTTGAGCCTTGCTTTGTTAAACCCCACAGCTCAAACTCTTCTTCGTATTGATCAAGATTCCGTTTTGCACTATATATAGCAACCCAATTTTCATGAAATCCTACAGGCTCCCTATCGAATGCAATGTAATGAAACATCTCCTTATGTTCCTCATGTGAATTTTCTTCGTAAGCACTTGATACCAAGGAGGTCAAGTCAGATTCGCTGTAGCTATGCCCTGATATAATATCATTTATATCGTTTAGCATATCCACAGGCAATTTCGTCTTTCCGTCATTCAATTTCGGAAAGTTAGATTCTATGCGCAAAGTATAACGCTCTATTCCCCCGCCGTTCTCTAAAGATAAATAAATTTCAACATCTCCGACAGTATATTCTATCGTCCACCAAACGCGATCACTGTTAGTTGTGTTTTTTTCAATATCTGTTGAACTATATTCTCGGTTTGTAGACTCAAAATATTCAAGAATCTGTCTATGATAACTGTCGAAATTATCTTTCGATTGTTCTATTGATACTTCTTTTTGCTCATTTGCAAAATAGCAATAACTTATTAATATCGAAATCGTTACAGCCGACAGAACTACAATATATGCGATCTTATGGGTACGTAAACTTAACACAGATATTCACCTCATATTCTTTCATATAATGCAAATGTTGTAATAAATAACCAAGGTCGTTGGCATCAGTAATATATGTTATCTCACCGTAGGCGTTGTAGCTGTATTTGGCAACGAGTTGTCTATTTTCGTTATAGATGCCTATAACGTCCCCTTGCAGGTTCTTGGAGAACATATAGGTATCGCCGCCGTATATCATCCCCATAATGGCGCCTTTGTCATCATAGGTGTAGTATATCTTGGTGCCAAGTCGATTTTCGGCAACAATAGTACCGCCGTCAAGAGTGTATTGTACCGCTCCTATTTCTTCACCTTGAGCGTTCATATACACTTTTTTCGTACGGATACCGTCGGCGTTATATAAATACCCTGTGTAGGAGCCGTCTGTATGCCTTACCACGCTTAGGTTTCTGCCTTGCCACGATAGTGTACTTGCATTACGCCATTTTGTCGGATTGCCTATTGAATCGTAGGTTATTGCAGTTCCGTTAAAGCTTGTAAGCAGATTGCCCCAAAGGTATCACAATAGCTTGTCCCACAGGGGACGGGACGAAAATCCCGTCCCCTGTTATAGTGTAATGTTTATACGATAAGCATAGCAGACATCGTCAAGACGAAGAACCGTCCTCGGTCTTGCCCTCTTGGACGTCTTTTTTCTTTTTCGACACAAACGTTAGTATCAGAATTTTTATAATCAAAGCTATAAGCCAAGGGAATTGATACAGAAAAAATTCATGTTTCCAAACAGCCCAAAAATTCATTCCTCCTAAATAAAGAAGGTTGAGTATTATAATTACAGACAAACACATTATAATACCGATAATGTCAAATGTATATATTTTTTTATACTTATGCTTAAAACACAAAAATTTCGCAATTTCCAAAGCTATTGCAGGAGCAATGACACCAAAATACGATAAGCAACACACTTCCACTAATCCATGTCCCTCTTGCGGTTCGAGGAACGCGGCGACAATTGTAAAGAAAAAACCAATTATTCCAACGACTGCGCTTAAACATACAAATACTGCATTTTTCATAAATTTTCCTCCTAATACTTATCTCTTATAAAACAGAAACTCAAAACACCACTTCATAGGAATAATTATTGGCATAATTTCAATCACGAAATGTCGCCAAGAAGGAAATAGCGGTCGAACTGGCATATTTTCACACAGTGTATCATGACCTTTAGTTGGTCTCCATTTTTTTGCACCTTTTTGTAAAGCGTCTTTGTATATAGTATCAGCCGAAGCCAATATAGAAAACGATTTATCTAAGCAGTTATTTGTGTAGAGATTATATTCTCCGCTTGGATTCTGCATCTCGGTTAGACAAGTAGAAAAATCTCCGTATAGTCTCTCCATTCGGTCATAAGTCCCGCCATACTGACCTGATGCGTTAATGTCGTCTAAAGAAATATCGCCCTCATAAATTTTGCACCACGTTTTTGCTTCGCATCCAAATGGAGATGCCGAGCTCGACGACCCTGACGAAGATGAATTGCCATCGCTTGCGCCCCAGTAAAAGTGGTACCAAACTCCGTCTTCATCTTGCACCATTATTCCAGTGTGTCCAGCTGCACCGTCATTGGTCAAAACAATCGCATCATATCCCGAGGGATCATACTTCATTACAGGATTATTGTTGCAATATGCAAAAGCGTTGTAGCCTATAATCCCTCCATTAGCTCCGATTATGGCATCTGCATTGAGAAAACGACCAACCACTGGATCGTAGTAACGGGATTGCAAATAGTAAAATCCTGTCTCAGTATCGTAGTAATAGCCACGATAGCGGAAGGGATTTATGTTGGCTATGTGTGCAGAATTGCTTGACACATCGTTACCGCTTGCGTCGGTGATAGACATTATCTCGCCGTAGGCGTTGTAGCTGTACTTGGCAACGAGCTGACGGTTTTCGTTATAGATGCCTATAACGTCCCCTTGCAGGTTTTTGGAGAAGATATAGTTCTGACCGCCGTAATACATACCCATAATGGCGCCTTTGTCATCATAGGTGTAGTATATCTTGGTGCCAAGTCGATTTTCGGCAACAATAGTACCGCCGTCAAGAGTGTATCTATACTATTATTTTATACTTTATAGATTGTTTTGTCAAGATATACGCTATAAAAAGCAACTCTACTGTCAACACCCTCTGAGGAAGAGATTATTCAAAAAGCTTCGGCGGTACGCTTTCCGATGCCGAGTGCATGAGGTGTCGCGGAATACGTTTTACAAATATAAGGCGAAGGCCAATGTAGAAACGAACTCAAAAATATGAGGAAAAGGAGCCTGCAAAAGAGCAAACTCCTTTTATTGCATTAGTATTATTTTTGTACCAACTATTATTAAATGCGAGTTACTTAGTTTGATTGGTTATCGCTTGATTTGTTAATGGGTTATATACATAAACGAGAGAAGGGCAAGAGGGTACTGCTTCGTATGTTCTGATAAATAATCCAGCTTCTACCTTGATATAGCCCCATTGTCCAACGCCTGTGACAGCTTTGGTGCGTGTAATCTCGCCCGTATCGCTTACCTTTACCAAGTAAGCAACATCACCATCGGTAATATCTCCGTACAGCACACCTTCATAAGAATACAACTCAATAACCTCGGTATTTTCTTTAAGCACGGTTTTGTCCGTTCCGTTCATGGCTATGCGGTTAAGAGAAATAGCCTTACCATCTGCGTCTTTATCTATGTAATAGATATAATCGCCGCACTCGGCATAACTGATAAGCTCACGCCCATCGTTTACAAAACCCTCTACTTTAGCTTTGAGGGATTCGTCTCTGCCCAAGCATTTGTATGCCTTTTCTTCAGACGGTATTGTCTGCATCACGTCTATCTTACCTTCAGTATCAACAATAATGCTGTTGGGATAGTTAAGAAATCCTATTCTCTCGTCCTTTAACTGGCACCAATAAAGACCGTCAACCGTATATTCACCCGTATCAACCTCGGTAATCGCATCGGCTATAAGGTCTAAAGCATACAGATGCCCTATACCGTCCTTATCGTTTTGCGTAAAACAAAGACTGCCGTTCCCACGGTGAAAATATGCAGACTTTACGTTTTCAAGTAGCTTTTCTTTTACACTGCCATCGTGGGAAAGCCCATATATGTCTTTCGTGCCTGAAGTGTTTGCTACAGCTACGTACAGCCATTTCGATGTAATGCCTACAATGTCAGCATAAAAGCAGTCATCCTCTGCAACCCCAAAAGCCTCTTTTGATACTACCATGGCTTTGTCAGTAAAGTCACCTTTTGAAAAGCGCACTATTCCATCGTCTTTGTCACCGTTAGTAGATGACTTTACACAAAAGAAGCTGTCAGGCGTTTGAGCGTAGTGATAATCAAAGATGTACTCTCCACCGAATTCGCCTATCTTTTTAGTTTCAGATGAAAGCTCGGACGAGGCAAAGCTTTGTTCTGCTGACCCGGACTTGTCTATCTCAGCAGCGCAAGAGCATAATGAAACGATGATGACCAGTAGCAATAGTAACCCTATGTTTTTTCTCATACCGCGCATCTCCTTTTTTACACCTTAATGCTTCTAATATTTTCAATTTTTAGCATTTGTATCTGTATGGGCAAACAACGACATCTGTCTTCCGTACCACTCTATAGCGGTTGCATTACGCCATTTTGTCTGATTGCCTATTGAATCGTAGGTTATTGCAGTTCCGTTAAAGCTTGTAAGCAGGTCACCCCAAAGGTATCACAATAGCTTGTCCCACAGGGGACGGGACGAAAATCCCGCCCCTTGTTATCATTTAGATTATCCTTGTAGGGTTTACGCTTACATTAATACAAGAAAACGCTTGCTTAAGTATCAACATCTACATGCACTATCTATTAGCTCTATTTAAATCAAAATACAAACGAGCGACAAAAATGAGACGACAAAACACACGCTTATCAAGCAAAAGATAATCCAACATAATTTTAAATATCCCTTTGGTTTGTCAAGGTAGTAAAAGAATTTCTTGACGCTATTTGAACCAAAACTAAAGGTTGATGGTGGAATATTTGCTGATCTTATCATGCCAAGAAAACAAATGCTTAAAATTGACCATACAAGGCATCCAATGCAACGGTTATTGATACCTTCTTTTGCAGCGAAAGAAAAAATCAAAAAAACGAATGAAAGAATGCTATAGATTAATACGGCTATCCCAAAGGTTCTTCTGTCATTTTCTATTTTCGTCTTGATTCTACTTAGAATACCTTCTTTGGTCTCTTGCAAGCCCGTATTCTTTTGCTCCATAATAATCCTCCTAAAATTCACGAACAATACTGTATAATATCATCTATAATTCCCGAAATAGATAAAGAAATGCCTGCGTGCGCACCAACAAAACACGAAAAAGAAAAACCTATGCCTACATCAAAAGTTGGATGAGTGCTTTCATAAACTTCTCGCTCCCCTGTCGTCCAACTCTCAAACGTTTCACCGCCCGAACCTACACTAAAAGGCCCGATCCCTATGCTTGCGCCAGATTTTCCGTTATTTCCTATATCTATCTGCCCTTCGCGAACTTGGACACCAATTATATCTTCTCTCATCTCAGCTTGTACCTCTGCAGGGCCAGCATTTATGCTACCGCCGAAGCCAATGCAAGCACCCGCTGTGACAGTAAAGTTGTCAACTACGATTCCACAAAAGTCTCCTATCGGTTCAAGTACATTTTCATCAAGCCAATCACGTGTATCATCCCACCATTTTGGCCAAGTTCCAAATGAGTCTGAGAGATTGATTGGGTTATTGTTACAATAGCCCAGCATATTATAGCCTATTATGCCTTGACCTGTAGAGACATAAATGTCTGCATTAAGGAATCTACCAACGACTGGGTCGTAGTAGCGGGATTGCAGATAATAGAATCCGGTTTCGGTGTCGTAGTAGTAGCCTCTGTAGCGGAAGGGGTTTACGTTTGCGATATGGGTTGCGTTAGAGGAAACGTCAACGCCGCTTGCGTCGGTAATTGCGGTTATCTCGCCGTAGGCGTTGTAGCTATATTTGGCAACGAGCTGACGGTTTTCGTTATAGATGCCTATAACGTCCCCTTGCAGGTTCTTGGAGAACATATAGGTATCGCCGCCGTATATCATACCCATTATGGCACCTTTGTCATCATAGGTGTAGTATATCTTGGTGCCAAGTCGGTTTTCGGCTACAATAGTACCGCCTTCAAGGGTGTATTTGATTATACCGACAGGTTCTCCGCTTATGTTGTAATAACGCTTGCTAGTTCTTATGCCATCTGACTACCCGACCACTCTATTGCTGCGGCGTTGCGCCATTTCAAGGGGTTGCCTATGGTGTCATAAGTTATGGCTGTACCGTTATAAGCGGTAAAAAGGTCTTTATATGTAGCACCGCATTAGCTTTTTAGACAAGTGACGGGGTGAAAACCCCATCACCTGCCTATTGCGCCTATTCAACCGTTTTCTCGCTAATACAAGGTTTGATTTCCTGTGTTTAGTTTGCAACTATTAGAAGTTTCAAAAACATATATATTTTTATCGGTGGATCAGGTATACCATTCAGATGTTTTATACTCTAATGGAATTTCATCGAAATTTTCAAAAGGAGATTCGTATCCTAATGATTCTAAACGAGCAAACCACTCATCACGCTTGCTGTCGGGCAATTTTGTTCCACACCAAGGGCAAAAGTCTAAACACAACACTGAACCGGGGCTGTCAAAACATGGTATCGAGTATTCGTTAAACTTTTCGTTGTACTTTACAGAAAATGTCTCTTTTATAGCATCATCCATAGTCTGACAACAATATTTTGTATTTTTCATATATCTATTTTCCTGCCTCTCACTGGTCCTTTATACATCTCTCCGGTTATGGGGTTCATCGAGCCTAAATGCTTGCCACTTCTGTCGTACACTTCTATATCGTTATGAGTGTAATCCCAATCATAATACTTTTTGTTCCGACCATTACCTAAAGTTCTGTACGAACGACCTTTTACAGGTTTAAATCCTTTAAAAACTTCGCTGTTTTGCTTTGATATGTTAAATATTCTTTTGCCCGCTTTGACTCCATCTGCAACATTATCAGCAGTTTTAGCGGTATCGTGAACTGTGTCAACAACATCATCAACTTTATCAGCAGCCTTTACCACATCATGCGCAGTATCAACCGCTTCCACAACCTTGTTAGCGGTACTAACAACTTTTACAGTTTCGCCTACGCAGGTAACAAAAGGAACAAGGTCAACAACATCGCCTGCGAGTCCTGCCCACGCCCATCCGTCCGAAGGATCGGTGCATACATCATAAACACTGCAAGCCAAAGACCCTATGTCAAAAATAATGTCCCAAAATTGCCCGCCGTTGTCAACACGTATTATGGGATTGTTGTCGCAATATGCAAACAGATTTTTGTCTGTGAGACCGGTAGGAGTAACAGTTAAAATCTCAGATGTGTCGCGATTTATAAACCTACCCACAACGGGATCGTAATATCTTGTTTGGAGATAATAAAATCCTGTTTCGGTATCGTAGTAATAGCCACGATAGCGGAAGGGATTTATGTTGGCTATGTGACTTGCATTACCGGAAATATCGTTGCCG
>JAZUNS010000164.1:0-9783 GCA_045604285.1 Eubacteriales bacterium | reverse complement strand
GATTTTCGTTCACTCGCGTCTCGCGCCACTTCGTGGCACTCACGAAAATCCAAGGTGTCTTTTCTGCGGCGCATGTCCGCAGAAAAGACATTATTATCATACCGCTTACGTTTGTTTGTGGGGAATTAAAAAGATGATCACAAACAAAAAATACGTGCTTCTTTTTAAAGAAGCACGTATTTGTTTTTTTAAAAACTATTCGGAATATTTCTTTGCGTCTTCGCCTGCTGCAGCTATTTCTGCACTGTAGTTTTTGCCCTTGCAACGCTTAAGCTCAATATCAAACAGAGTATCGATAACATAGCGACCCTTTTCATCAAGCTGGCTGTAAGCTGCCATAATGCTCATACCGTGATAATCGGTATTAAAAAGGGGAGAAAAGTCGTACATGTTAATTGAAAGCTTGCGACAAATTTTCAAAACAGTAGAATAAGAAGTGCCGCCGATACCGTTGTGCAAAGCGCTAACGATGGTGGACTGGGGTATACCTACTGCTAAAGAAAACTTTCTTACGCTTCTGTACTGTGTCTTGATTTCGTTTTTGATTGCCATTGTCAAAAGGTCCATGCTTTCGCCTCCGTTTGTGTAGATAGTTTAAATTACCCACATACTATGCAAGTAATTTCTAATGTTCTCACTTATGATAACATCATTTGATTTCCATGTCAATGACTTTTTGTTAATAAAATTTGATATTTTTGTGTGAAAAAGGTTAATTTGCAGAAAAATCTCGACTTTTTCTGTGAAACAATTACAAAATTTGAAAAATATAAAACTTAAGATAATCGGTTTCGGGTACGTTCCACATTATGGGATGGTCGGGGGATTGGGTCCTGCGTTCTATCTGCTTCAGGGTAACGTGGGCTTCCTCGGCAGCGCTTTTCAGCATCTTGCAAAACAAGTTGTCCGTCATAAAGTGCGAGCAGGAGCAGGTCGCAAGATACCCGCCTCTGGGCAAAAGCTTCATAGCTTTGCGGTTTATCTCTCTGTAGCCGCCTATAGCCTTGCCAACCGTGGCGCTGCTTTTGGTAAACGCAGGCGGGTCAAGTATAATAAAATCGTATTCTCTTTTGCCCGTAGCCTCCCACTCGGTAAACAGCTCAAATACGTCGGCTTTTAAAAAGTCCATCCTGCCCTCAAGGCCGTTAAGGGCGGCGTTGTTAGCCGCAGTGGCAAGGGCATCTGCCGATACGTCTACGGCAGTAACGTGCTTTGCACCGCCGGCAGCCGCATTAAGGGCAAAGGCGCCGGTGTGGGTAAAGCAATCCAAAACCGTTTTTCCTTTGGCTATTTTTGCTATAGCGGCACGGTTGTACTTCTGGTCAAGAAAATATCCCGTCTTTTGCCCTTCAATATAATCTACCTTGTATTTTATCCCGTTTTCAATAATATATGCAACCCCGTCGCCTTCACCCTTGTAAAAGCCCTTGCAGCGCTCCAAGCCCTCTTTTTCACGCAGGGCAAGCTCGTTGCGCTCGTAAATAGCCGTGGGGTGTATACCTCTTGCCTCAAGCTCTTCCCAAAGCAAGTCGTATATCAAATCCTTTATCTGCTCAATGCCCAGGCATGCCACCTGGCTTACAATAACGCTGTCAAACAAATCCACGGTAAGTCCGGGCAAACCGTCTGCTTCGCCAAAAATAAGCCTGCTGCAGCCAAAATCGTCCCCCATAACCGTCTTGCGATAATCAAGGGCATAGCCTATGCGCCTGCGCCAAAAGCTGTGGTCAAATCTGTCGTTGGTGTTGGTGGAAACTATCCTAAGCCGTATTTTGGATGCAGAGTTATAAAACCCCGTGCCCAAATATTTTCCCTTGGGGCTAAGCACGTCAACCAGCGCACCGTCTGCAATACCGCTTTCGCATTCGGTTATGTCGTCAAAGTACACCCAGGGGTGACCTGCCCTTACCGTAGCCTCGGCTTTTTCGTTAACCTTTACTTTTGGATAAATTCTTGCCATTGTTACCTACCTTCCGTATATGCCGCCACATAGCGGTAAATACTATCTGTGGGGTGATAATTGTGAGAAAATTTCTAAAAAAATTGCTTTTGTGCCTTACGCCGTCCTTGGCAGTAGGCGCAGTTCTTGGGGTGTACAGCCTTATATATTACTTGTTTGACTGATACCTTTCGCCGTAAAACAAATATTGCTGTGCTATGCCTGCGTCTTTCCCGAAAACCGCAGGGTCAAAATCCTCGTCAAAATATTTAATAAGCACACGCTTTATCCACACGTCCACGGGGAACGCTTCGGTATGCCCAAGCCCAAACAGCAAAACACAGTTGGCAACCTTGGGGCCCACGCCTTTAAGTGCGGTAAGCCTTTTAAAAGCCTCCTCGTAGGGTAGGGCTTTAAGCTCCTCTAAATCCACGGCACCCTCGTATACAGCCCTTGCGGCTTCTTTAATGTAGCGTGCTCTAAAGCCGCACCCGCTTTGGCGCAGCTCCTCCTCTTCCGCCTCCGCAAGGCTTTTGGGGGTGGGGAAGGCGTATAAGCCCTCGGCTATCTTTTCGCCGTACATAAGGCACAGCTTTTCTATTATTTTTTTAATGCGGGGTATGTTGTTGTTTTGGGATATTATAAAGGAACAAAGCGCCTCCCAAGGCTCTTGGTTAAGTATATGTATTCCATAGCCGCACTCTGCCGCCCACTTTACCTTATCCATGGCGGCAAGGGTCTTGTTTACAGCGTCGTAGTCCCTGTCCATATCCAAATAGCTCTTCCAAAGGCCTTGGTAATCCTCCTCGGATACGCCTTCTAAAAGCACTCCGTCCTCAAGGGCTTTAAAAACTATTCGCTTGCCCATGGCAATGCCCGCAACACCGCCTTCTACGGGCTCAAAACGAAAGCACTGCCCGCAGTCAAAGGTTTTGTAAATATCAAGGTCGCTGCCACTAATAATCATGCCCTCGGGGCATTTTTGCGTTTTCATGCCTACACCTCTAAAAATAAACTTGCAAAATACTTGCGGTTACTGTATAATATTGTAAAAATACAGCTAAGGACGGTACCGCCCATGCGTGAGAAGATATATACCATACCCGTTAATGAGGCATTTGACGATAACGGCGGCAAATGTCCCTTCTGCGTGCTTTACGAAAAATTGCAGGAGGAAGAGCTTGGCCTTATACTCGGCGCCTCTATGATGGAGCCGGACGTGCGTATACAAACCAACGAAAAAGGCTTTTGCGGCAAGCATTTTAATATGCTTAGAACTCGCAAAAATCGCCTTGGCCTTGGGCTAATATTGGAAAGCCACTTGGATGAGGTTAAAAAAAGCATCAAGCCCGGCGGCTTTTTATCCCGTGATAAAAGCGCTGCCCCTAAGAAGAACATAGAAGCGCTGGAAAGCAGTTGTTACATCTGCGACCGCATAGCCTTTAATTTCGACAACATGATTTCCACCGCTGCCATGCTTTATGCAAAGGAAAAAGAGTTTAGGGATAAATTTGCGGCACAAAAAACCTTCTGTCTGCCCCATTACCGCAGGCTTATTGAAGCCTCATCCCGATTGGGAAAGCCGTATCGTGAGGATATGGCGGCAGATGCCGCAAAGGTTGTGGGAGCCTACCTTGATAAGCTTAAGGAGGACGTATCCTGGTTTTGCAAAAAGTTTGATTACCGCTATGATAACGAGCCGTGGTACGACTCTAAGGACGCAATAGAGCGTGCAATAAGCTTTTTGTCCTCTGAAGAATGAAAAACAAAAAACTGTTGTTAAAACGCATCTTTGCCATAGCCTCGGTAGTGATCGTACTGGGCGTAATGGGGTACGTAACCTATATGGCGTGGCAGATGATGGAAGAAAACATAAACACGCCCGAGGCGTTTGAAAGCTACGTGCGCAGCTTTGGCGTAAAGGGCTATCTGGTAGCCTTGGGATTGCAGATTTTGCAGGTCTTTGTTGCCCTTATCCCCGGCGAGGTGGTGGAGATAGGCCTTGGCTATGCCTTCGGCTGGTTTACGGGCACCTTAATCTGCCTGCTGGGCGTTACCCTGGCATCCTCCGTGGTGTTCCTTTTGGTTAAACGCTTGGGGATCAAGGTAGTAGAGCTGTTTGTGGATTCAAGCAAAATAAATAACCTTCGATTTTTAAACAGCGAAAAGAAGCTTAAACGCACGGTGTTTTTGCTGTTTTTTATCCCGGGCACACCAAAGGATCTGCTTACGTATTTTATTGGGCTTACCCGCATTAACCTTGTTCAGTTTTTGGGCATATCCACCGTTGCCCGCTTGCCGTCGGTGCTTACCTCCACCTTGGTGGGACATTTTGCGGTGAAGGAAAACTACGTTCTAAGCATTATAATTTTTGCTTGTACCGCAATAATAAGCCTTTTGGGCCTGCTTATATACAACCGTTTTATAAAAAACAAAAAGGAAGTTATAGCAGAAAAGAAAGAACGGCTTAAAAGCAAAATTGCCGATAAGCGCAGCAGCTTCAGGCAAAGAAAAGCAAACCGTAAAAAGAAAAGAAAAAAGCGTAATAAATAAGCTGTAAAGCGGGGCGTAAGCCCCGCTTCAGGCTGATGACAAACCTTGTCATCAGCCTGGCAGAGTGCTGAGAAAGAGTGCAGACGAAACGAACCGAGGCGAGAACTGTACTAAGTACTGTGAGCTGAGGTTCGTTTTGAACGAAAAATTACGATAAATTGCAGAAAAGTCGGGAAGCTTTCCTGACTTTTCAACTTTTTTTGTAATTGATTTTTTATATTTTTCGTGTTCTGTACCTTTGTCAGCGGTCTGAAGCGGGGCGTAAGCCCCGCTTATTCTGTTATTTATATCTTGCTTTTAAGGTATTCTGCAAACTCTGCGCCGGTTGCGCCGTCTGCTCTGCCGGTTATTTTAACCTTAGCTTCCTCAAACATACAAATATCAAGGGCACGGTCAAGCTTTTCCGCCTTTTCGATCTTGCCTATGTGCCTAAGCAGCATAACGGTTGCTCTAAGCATAGAGCAGGGGTCTGCGTACTGCGCTCTGCCTTCGTTAACCATTCTGGGCGCACTTCCGTGGATAGCCTCAAACATGGCGTAGCGCTTACCTATGTTGGCGCTGCCTGCAGTACCTACGCCGCCCTGAATTTCAGCGGCTTCGTCGGTAAGTATGTCGCCGTAAAGATTGGGCAGTATCATAACCTTAAAGTCTCTTCTGCGCTTTTCGTCAACCAGCTTTGCGGTCATTATATCTATGTACCAATCGTCTACCGCAATATTGGGGTAATCCTTTGCAATTTCCTTGCAGATGTTTAAAAACTTGCCGTCGGTGGTTTTTATAACGTTAGCCTTGGTAACTATATCAACACGGTCATAACCGTTGTTCTTTGCGTATTCAAAGGCAAGGCGGGCTATACGCTCGGTCCCTTCGGTAGTGGTAACAACAAAGTCCATTGCCAAATCGTCGTTAACCTTAATGCCCTTACTGCCTACGGCATAGCCACCCTCGGTGTTCTCACGGAAGAAGGTCCAATCAATGCCAAGGGCAGGAATCTTAACGGGACGCATATTTGCAAAAAGATCAAGCTCTTTACGCATGGCAACGTTTGCGCTTTCAATATTGGGCCAGGGATCGCCCTGCCTGGGCGTGGTGGTGGGCCCCTTAAGTATTACGTGGCAAGCCTTAAGCTCTTCCATAACGTCATCGGGTATTGCCTTGCCAACAGCGGCACGGTTTTCTATGGTAAGCCCATCTATGTTTCTAAGCTCTACCTTGCCTGCCTCTATTTCCTCCTTAAGCATGTATTCAAGCACGTCACGGCTTACGGCGGAGATATAGGGGCCAATGCCGTCACCACCGCAAACGCCTATAATAATTTTGTCAAGCTTTTCGTAGTCAGTAAAATCCTTTACGCCCTTTATGCGTTCAGCTCTTGCAAGCTGTTCGTCAAGCAGCTTCTCAAAATGTGCAAGCGCCGCTTTCTTTTCTTCAGCAAATCTTTCTGCCATTTTAAACAATTCCTCCAAAATATATTTTGCATTATATTAGTTAACATAATTTTCCTGTTTTTGAGCTTAAAATGAGGGAAAACCACATTTTCCACACACTTTCCCACATTTGTAAATCCGAAAAGTGGCTAAAACGCTTGGTTTCGACAAAAGAAACACTTGTTTCCCTACAAGTTTCCCACATTTTCCGCCGACATTATGTTATATACATTATGCGAATAAAGATGCAAAAAAGCCATTAAGCTTCCATGCAGGCGTATGCATTTTGATCCAAAGGTGCCCTCTTGCCGGCCAAAAATTCATAGTATCCCTGGGCTGCTATCATCTGTGCATTGTCGCCGCAAAGGGATAGGGGCGGAACGTAAAAGTCAACCCCAAGCTTTTGGGTAAGCGCCTTAAGGTCTGCCCTAAGATGGCTGTTTGCAGCCACGCCGCCGGACAACACCAGAGGCAAATTTTCGCCCTCTGCGTAAAGCGCTTCAACACCCCTGCGAACGGTTGCAACCGCAGCTTTCGTAAAGGAGGCGGCTATATCAGCCTTCAAGGCGCCTTCTATCTTCTCGCCGCGCACCTCCATGTTGTGTACCTGATTTATTACCGCCGTTTTAAGGCCGGAAAAGCTAAAATCAAAGGGGCAGTCATGCACCCTGCCTACGGTGAAGGTGAATCTGTTTTTGTCGCCCTCTGCGGCAAGTCTGTCCATATGTGCGCCGCCGGGGTAGGGCAGCCCCAAAACTCTTGCCGCCTTGTCAAAGGCTTCGCCTGCGGCGTCGTCACGGGTTATGCCCACGGTTTCAAACTCGGTATAATCCTTAACCTTTATCAACGACGTATGCCCGCCGCTTACCACAAGACCTATAAACGGCGGCTTAAGCTCTTGAAAAGCCACGTAATTTGCGGCAATATGCCCCCTTATGTGATGCACGGGTACCAAGGGCTTGCCGTAGCTGTAGCTAAGCCCCTTGGCAAAGCTAAGCCCCGTAAGCAAGGCACCGATAAGCCCGGGGGCGTAGGTTACCGCAATAGCGTCAATATCCGCCATGGTAAGCTCTGCCTTTGTAAGGGCTTCGTTTACCACCGAGCAAAGCGCCTCCGTATGCGCTCTTGATGCTATCTCCGGCACAACCCCGCCGTAAAGGGCGTGTATATCCACCTGCGACGCCACAACCGAGGATAAAACCTTTCTGCCATCCTCAACAACGGCGGCGGCGGTCTCATCGCAGGAGCTTTCAATTCCCAAAATTTTCATCCGTATACTATCTCCTTTATCATAACCAGGGCGTCGTCCTTCTGACGGCTGTAAAAGCCCTTGCGTACCCCGGCAACGGTGTATCCTGCTTTTGTATAAAGGGCTTTTGCGGCGCCGTTTCTGCTTGCAACCTCCAAACACAGTCGCTCAAGCCTGCGCCGTATAGCCTCTTCCTCAATAAGCTGCATAAGCTTTTCCGCAATGCCTTTTCTGCGATGCTCCTCGGCAACGGCAAGGTTTTCCACCATTGCCTCATAGGCAGAAAAAACACAGCTTGCCACGGCGCAAAGCTCACCGTTTTCCACAGCGGAAAGGTACATGGTATCCTTTGCTTCTGCTGCTTCTTCAATCTGCGCCCTGCTCCATGCAGTATCAAGACACGCCGCCTCCAATTCGGCGGCGGCGGTAAGGTGTTCTTTCCCAATAATTCCGTATTCCATGGCTGTTACCCTATAATTCGGGCAACCAGCTCCTTGGGCGCCCGTACAAGCTTGCCCGTAACACGGTCGTACAAATATTCTGCTCCGTTAACGTCTACCTTAAAATCAACCTTGTAGTAAAGGTGGGGGTATTCCTTGGAGCAAAGCCATATACCGTAGTTGTTCTTGGTGCCCCATTTGCCCGTGGCAGAGCTTACGCCCTCGCCCTTAAGGGCATCGGCAATAAGCTTTACGTAAACGCTTCCGTCCTCTATACTTTCATCGCCTGCGGCAACCTCTGCCGAGAAGAAGTTGTCTATAGGAAAGCTTGCGCCGCTCATAAACAGCTTTGCCGATACGGGGGCAAACTCTTCAATAGAGGGCATTTTGCACTTTTCTGCTCTGTAAACGGTGTAGGCGTCGGCCCCCTTAAGAGCAATAAACTCAGAAGGGTCGGCAAAGGCAATCTCGTAAAAGCTAAGCTTGCCGCCGTTTTCGCTTTCGCACTCCATATAAATTTCCTTAACGGTTACGGGACCGTAGCCTTGGGGACATTCAACGTATTTAATGCCGGTTTCGGTATCGGTCACGGTGGAATACTCCACCCGGCCATCGTGGGGGTCAGGCTTATACTCGCATTGACTTATAAACATAAGCCCGCAAAGTATTGCGCCCGTTGCGGCCAATATGCCAAGGATGGTAAATACCTCCTTAAGCCTGCCGTCTTTTTGCTTCGTGTTGTTTTTGCTCATAAATTATCAATAACCTATCTTGCCCAAGCTGTCGTCATCATCTATCCAGTTGCTAACCTCGTAAACGCTGTAGTTGCTGTCATCTTCAAGCACAACAACCTTTTCAATCCCTGCGTTTATAACCATGCGCTTACACATTTGGCAACAGCAGGTGCCGCCTACCGCCTCGCCGGTTTTTGGGTCAACGCAGGCAAGGTACAGGGTAGAGCCCAACATTCTGTCTCTGGATGCGGCGATTATCGCATTGGCTTCGGCATGAACAGAACGGCAAAGCTCGTACCTTTCGCCTCTGGGAATGTTCATTTTATCCCTAAGGCAAAAGTTAAGGTCACAGCAGTTGGCACGCCCTCTGGGTGCACCTGCATAGCCCGTGGAAACTATAACGTCATCCTTAACGATAATGGCGCCAAACTTGCGGCGCAGGCAGGTACCCCTTGCCGCAACGGTTTTTGCAATTTCAAGATAATAATTAGCTTTGCTTATTCTGCCCATAATTTAAGCTCCTTTTATCAGTCCAGCCTAAGACCCTTTAAAAATTCCTTAAACGCCTCGCCCGTTTCCGGATGCTTAAGGCCCTGCTCTACGTTAGCCATCAAAAGCCCCAGCTTAGAGCCGATATCGTAACGCTTGCCTTCAAATTCGCAGGCGGTCATCCCCTTGGTAACGGCAAGCTCTCTCATAGCGTCGGTAAGCTGTATCTCGTTACCCGCACCTCTGGGGGTATGCTCAAGTATATCAAATATTTCAGGGGGTAAAACCACGCGCCCCAATATAGAAAACAAGGAAAATATCTTATCGGGAGAGGGCTTTTCTATCATATCGCTAACCTTGTAGGTGTTCCCCTCAAGGTGGTCAACCTTCAAAGAGCAATATTTAACTATTTGTTCCTTGGTAACGCTTTTAACACCTGCAACGCCCAGCCCGTATTTGTCATAAACGTCAATAAGCTGTTTAACAACGGGCGTTTCGGAAATTATAACGTCATCTCCGTAAAGCACCGCAAAGGGCTCGTCACCAATAAAGCTTTTGGCGCAGTACACGGCGTGCCCCAGCCCCTTTGCTTCCTTTTGACGCAAAAAGGTGATGTTTGCCATATCGGCAATGGCGTTAAGCTCGTGCATTAAATGCTCCTTGCCCGAAGCCATAAGCTTGTTGTTATATTCCAGATTATAGTCAAAATAATCCTCAATGGCGTCCTTACCTCTGCCGGTGATAATAAGTATATCCTTCATGCCCTCGCGCGCCATGTCGCTGACGTTGTCGATGGTGTTCTCCACGCCCTTGGTCACAATGCCGTCGCCGCCCACAAACTGCTTGCCCTGCATATACATGTGCATGCCGAGCAGCCCCGCCTCGACGCTCGACGCGATTTTTGCCGCGCAGCTTGCCTTGGCACCGTCGCAGATGACGCCCGAATTGATGG
>JAZUNS010000163.1:0-9933 GCA_045604285.1 Eubacteriales bacterium | reverse complement strand
CAGAAAAGTCGGGAAGCTTTCCCGACTTTTCAACTTTTTTGTAATTGATTTTTTATATTTTTCGTGTTCTGTGCCTTTGTCAGCGGTCTGAAAGGTGCGCAATGGCACATTTTATTGATTTATACGTTTAAACACCAGCGCAGTTATACCGCCCGACGCCGCAATTATCAGCAGGTCCATGGGGGAAAAAACTATGCCGGGTATGCTTTTAAATATAATTTCCGTGCCAAAAACGTAAAGATGCCCGTTAAGCAGTATCATTTCACCGATATACATAAGCAGGGTCATCAAGGCGGCAACAGCCGACGGTATAAAGACCGAAAACAGCCTTCTCTTGCCCAAAAGCAACGAGCCTGCAAACACCCCGCAGCACACCCCCAAAATCACAAAAAACACCGCCATTAGCGTTCCGGACAAAGGCGATACCTGAAGGCTGCCGTCCCTCCAAAAGGCGGTAAAGCAGGCAAGAATGCACAGCCCCAAAAACAAAACGGAGCAAACCGATTGTAAAATCAGGGGCTTAAGGCGTTCCTTGTTGCCGCTGCGTACCATCTGCCCAAAGCCGTACAGGCTGTTTAAAAAACCAAGCATCAAAACCACCGATATAATATAAAAATGCAGCTTAAAGGCAGGGTTATAGTCGCCGATCAGCATATCCACGGCTGTTTGCGTTTTATATTCCACAATGGCCTCGGGGGGGATGTAGCACATATACATTTGCCAATCCTCAAGCTTAGCGGTGCTTTCAACGTAAGACACTACAACCTTCTTTTCAAACAACAGCTCGGCGGCAAAAAACGCTGCCGTTGCTGTTGCGGTACCGCCTGCAAGGGCATAGCCCTTAAACAGCCTTATGCACAGGGGCATTAACAGCACCCCCAATATTATTGCTACCGAAATAGGGGTGTAGGGAATAATATATTTGGGGTAGTTTTCCTTTAATACCGTTCCGTCCTTTATCATGTCGCCCACTACCCTTATACCCATGGATAGGGGATAATAGGACGCCGCCAACACCCCAAGGACAGCAAGCAGATAGTATTTGTAAAAGCTTTTGGTTTTCATAATTATGCTCCTTTCACCCTGCGTTTGTCAGCAAAACGTAGCATACGGCACCTATCAACACCGCAAACGCCCCAAGGGAAAATCCGCTTACCCTTTTAAAAGACAGTACGCTCTCTATACGGGTGCGTATTTTGGCACCGCCAAAGGCAGCGGCAAACACAGTTGTGCTTTTGCCGCACTCCAAAAGGGTCAAGGCATATTCCTTTGCCCGTTCTTCGCCTATTTCAGCAATAACCTTCTCGTCGCAGGCAAGCTCCATATCCTCCAGCAAAAGCTTTAAAAACAGCCAGCAAAGGGGGTTAAACCAATGTGCCGCCGTTACCAAAAAAGCAAGGGTGCGCCACAAATTATCTCCGCGGCGTATATGCATGGCTTCGTGCTTAAGTATAAGCTCTGCGTTCTTGTCCCTATAGGCTAAAGGCAAAATTATCCTTGGCTTTATTATTCCGTATACGGCAGGCACCGTTACTTTTTCCGAAATATAAACCCGCCCCTTAAGGCATACGGCGTCCCTAACCCCAAAAAGTGTGGTAAAATAGCTTGTCGCCATAAAAGCCGCTATTATGGCAAACACCGTTACCCATATAACCGCCGCCACTCCAAACACGGTATCAAGCAGGTTAACCTTGTAGGTTATGGGAAAATACGTATCAGCCGCCATAACGCTGTTCATCATGGAAAAAGCCAGGTCCTCGGCAGGCTTGTATACCACCACGGTTTTGGTGGTAAGCCTTGATAACAGCGTCATAAGACTGTATGGGCTGTTAAGCCCCAGCGGCACCGCCATACGCAAAAAGGGTATTGCCCAAAGGAAAACGGAAAGCCTGCGGGGGATTCTTTTTACAGCCCTTAAAAGCAAAACAAGCACGCCCGTAATTGCTGCCGTTATGCTCATGTTAAACAGCCAGTAAAACACCTCCTGCAGCATAGGCGTCACCTCTTGTCTATAAGCCTTTTAAGCTCGGCTGTTTCTTCCGGCGATAAAGGCTCTTCCTCAAGCAAGGCAGAAAACAACGCCCTGCGAGAGCCGCCAAACACCTTTTTAATAAGGGTTGCCGCCTCTGCCCGCTGTACCTCCTCTTTAGATACAAGGGGGGTGCATATAAAGCCCGGGTCCTCACGCTTGATAAAGCCCTTGGCTTCAAGCTTTTTTATCACGGTGTAGGTGGTATTTTTATTCCAACCGATGGCATCTGCGGCAAGCAGGCTTACCGCTTTTGCCGAAACAGGGCTATTTGCCCAGATTATTTCCATTACCTTGGCTTCGCTGTCAAAAAGCTTTTCTTTCATGTTAAAACCTCTTTTGGACTATTACTATAGTCTATACTATCACAATAGTCTACGAATGTCAATAACAAAATAAGGCAGATGACAGGGTTTGTCATCTGCCTCCAAGTTGATGACAAACCCTGTCATCAACTTGGCAGAGTGCTGAGAAAGAGTGCAGACGAAACGAACCGAGGCGAAAACTGTACAAAAGTACTGCGAGCCGAGGTTCGTTTTGAACGAAAAAATACGATAAATTGCAGATAAGTCGGGATAAATTCCCGACTTATCTACTTTGTTGTAATTGATCTTTTATGTTTTTCGTGTTCTGTGCCTTTGTCAGCGGTCTAAAGGCAGATGACATTTTTGCCATCTGCCTTGTTGCTATTCCTTGGTAAAAAACATAGCCTCCGCTACCTCAAGGGCTTCTTTTTCCGTGGAAACGCTTGTTACACGGTTGCGCAGCGCCGCCGAGCCGTACAGCCCCTTAGAGTACCAGGCAAGGTGCTTTCTAAGCTCAGGCAGGGCAACCTTCTCGCCCTTGCTTGCCACAGCCATCCTTACGTGCCTTGCCACAGCGTTATAACGCTCCTCGGGGGTAGGGGGGACGTATTCCGCGCCCTCCATTGCCGCCTTAAGCTCGGCAAACAGCCAGGGCTTGCCCATGGCACCCCTGCCTACCGCTACTGCGTCACAGCCTGTTTCTTTAATCATGCTTAAGGCGTCCTCGGCACACTTTATATCACCGTTGCCTATTACGGGTATGCCAAGCGCCGCCTTTACGGTCTTTAGGGTGTCACGCTCTGCGGTGCCGGTATACATCTGCGCCCTGGTTCTGCCGTGGATGCAAACGTAGGCGGCGCCTGCCGCCTCCACCGCTGTTGCTACGGCAAGGGCGTTTTTGCGGCTATCGTCAAAGCCCGTGCGCATTTTTACCCCTACGGGTACCCCTATTGCGCCCTTAACCTCGGCAACTATCCTGCCGCATAGGTCGGGGTCCTTCATAAGGGCGCTGCCCTCGCCGCTTTTTACGCACTTGGGTACGGGACATCCCATGTTTATATCAATGGCAACGGGGGCGTATTTCATAAGCGTTTCCGCCGCCTTTGCCATATAATAGGGCTCGCTGCCGAAAATCTGTATGGCTACCTGCTCTCCCTGCCCGGGGCGGGCAAGGGCGGCGGTCTTTTTGTCCCCAAAGCACACCGCCTTGGCAGATATCATCTCCGTCACGCAATACTCTGCGCCGTATTCGGCACAAAGGGTGCGGAAAGCCACGTCCGTAACCCCTGCCATGGGCGCAAGCATCAGCCCGTTTTTAAGTTCAAGGTTGTATATCTTCATAACCGTTTCTCTCAGTTAAATATGTTTTCGCTGCCCAGGGCGCTTATATATTGTCCCACGGCATCCTCCAGGGTCCGGGACATATCCGCCGCCAGCTCCTTGGCAAGATTTCGGGTCTCCTCAATCAAGGGCAGGTCTGCCGACGTGGCGTGGACAAATCGGCTGTCACCGCTTTGTCTTGCACCAAAAAAGTCCCCCGGCCCACGCTGGGCAAGGTCTGCCTCTGCTATGCGAAAACCGTCGGTGGTCTCGCACAATACCTCCAAACGGGGCGCCGCCTTGTCAGTCATAAGTATGCAAAAGGATTTATAGCTGCCTCTGCCTACTCTGCCCCTTAGCTGATGGAGCTGGGAAAGCCCAAAGCACTCGGCGTTTTCTATAATCATAACCGTGGCGTTGGGTACGTTTACGCCTACTTCAACCACCGTTGTAGAGATAAGCACCGCCGCCTCTCCCCGTTCAAAGGCAGACATTACCGCATCCTTCTCCTTGCCCTTCATCCTGCCGTGCAGGCAAACGCTGCTTACGTCGGGCAGGGCTTTTTCAAACAGCGCCTTGTAGCTTTCCACGCTCTTTTTGTCGTCGCCGTTGCCTTCGCCGTCCTCTACAAGGGGACATATTATATACGCCTGCCTGCCCTTATCGGTCTGCTTTTTTAAAAAGTCAAACACGGCGGCACGCTTATCCTCCCCCACGCAGCGGGTCTCAACCACCTGCCTGCCGGGGGGCAGCTTGTCTATTATGCTTACGTCCATATCGCCGTACAGTATCAAAGACAGGCTGCGGGGTATGGGCGTTGCGGACATCACCAAAGAATGGGGCGTAAGCTTTTCGGATTTATCCGCCAGCGCCGCCCTTTGAAGCACGCCAAAGCGGTGCTGCTCGTCGGTTATAACCAACCCCAAACGGTTGTATTCCACGTCCTTTTGTATAATGGCGTTGGTGCCAACAACGGCGTTTACCGCGCCATCCTTAAGCCCCGCCTTAATGCGGCGCTTTTCCTTGGCGGTGGTACTGCCCGTAAGCAGGGCAAGCTCTACCCCAAAGTCCTTAAAAAGTTCCGACAGCGTTATAAAATGCTGATTTGCAAGGATCTCGGTAGGTGCCATCATGGCGCATTGCATTCCGTTCTTTACGGCAAAAAGCATGGCAGCGGCGGCAATAACCGTCTTGCCGCAGCCTACGTCACCCTGCACCATGCGGCACATGGGCACGCTTTTGCACAGATCCCCAAACACCTCTTTAATAACACGCTCTTGGGCGTCGGTAAGGGGAAAGGGCAGGGCGGTAAAAAATTTACCTATGCCCGTATCCTTAAAGCTCATTGCGTGGGCAACCCCACGGTTTACCGAGCCCCGCACCCGCCTAAGGGCAAGCTGAAATAAAAGCAATTCCTCAAAGGCAAGGCTTTTTTTTGCTTTTTCTATCTGCTCTTTACTTCTTGGAAAATGCAGGTCGTGTACCGCCACCCGCTTAACGGGCAGGTCGTACCTACGGTATATCTCGGCAGGCAAGGGGCTTTCGGTAAGCTCAATGCACCCCTCTATCGCCTTTACTATCCGCCGTATAAGCTGCTGAGTAACCCCTTTTGTAAGGGGATATACGGGCAGTATTTGGGGCAGTGCGTCGCTGTAGGGCTCTATCTCCGGTGCGGTTATCTGAAAAGCGTAGCCGTAGCGGTCTACCTTCCCCCAAACCCTAAATTTTCGCCCCGCAACAAGGGATTTTTCTATCCACGGTTGGTTAAAAAACGTAAGGGTTGCGGTGCCGCTTTCGTCGCAGGCGTTTACCTTTACGTAGCTTATGCCCTTGTTGCCGTAGCGCAAGGAGGGGGCAGAGCATACCGTAAGCACCGTAGAGCAAAGCTCGCCCAAAGGCGCATCGGCAAGGGCGTAAACCTCGTCCCTAAACTCGTAGCGTCTTGGAAAAAACTCTGCCACGTCCCCTGCGGTAATAAGCCCCAGCTTGGCAAGCTTGTTTCCCGTTGCCTCGCCCACGCCCTTTATAAAGCGCAGAGGTGTATCCCTGTTAACAACCATCGTTTATCCTCTTTTACAGCGTTATATGCTTGTATTCCAAATCCAATTCTTTAAGTATGGCTTCCTCTCTGCCGCCGGCGCTGCTTATTATAAGCTGATGCCCGCTTTGATAAAGCAGCTTTATCATCTGCTTAAGTCGGCGGTTATCTATGCGGGCAAAGGCGTCATCCAGTATAAAGGGAACCTTTTTGCCCTCAAACAGCAGGTCGATAAGTGCCAAACGCAGGCAAATATATACCCCGTCTCTGGCACCTGCGCTTAGGTGCTCGCCGCTTTTTTGACCGTAGGGGCTGTCGCAGCTAAGGGAAAGCTTAGTATCCAGCTCAAGGCTTATGTGGGCGCCCTCGGTCAGCCTGCAGAAATAGTCACCCGCAACGCTTGCCAGCCTGGGGGATATGGATGCCTTCATCTCGTCACCTGCTGCCGATAACTCCTCCAGCGCCAGGGATAGGGCATCGTAGCGGGCGTTTGCCGCCTTAAGCTCTGCCTTCGCAAAGGATAGCGCCTCGGCTGTGGAAAGCGGGTCGCCACAGGTGGCATTAAGGGCGGCTATGCGCTGGTTTATGCCGTTAAGCTTGTCACGGTACATGGCTATGCGCTGGCTTGCCGCCTTTTTCTCCAGCTCGTACACGTTTTTGGGCTTTTCGGGGCGGGTGGCACCCTCCGCAAGGCTTGCGGTTGCCGCAAGGTCATGCTTGCCTTCAAATATTTCAAGGGCGTTTGCGGCGGTTTTTGCCTCTGCCTTAAGGGTTTCGCCCTCTATGTGCTGTTTAAGCAGGGCGCTTATGGCAGCCTCGCTGTTCTCGGCGGTGGCACCGTGTGCTTCAAGGGCGGCGCCAAGCTTTTGGCGTGCGGCGCTTTCTGCCGCCTTAGCTTCCTCAAAGCCCTCTGCCGCATCGGCAAGTCGGGCGGAGTAAAGCTTGTACGCCTCTTCCTCGGCGTATACCGCATCCTCTGCCGCCTTAAGCCGAGCTTCGTTTTTAAACCCGCCCTTGCTTAAAGCGCTCTTCGCCCCAAAGGCGGTGGCGGTAAACGCACCCGCAAGGGTCGCCGTGGCTATAAGCAAGTAGGTGGATATCCATTCAAGCTCCGATATAAACTTTGCGGCAACGGTGGCTATCGCCATAAAGGCGGTAAGCACACCCAAAATTATTGCCGCCTTCTTAAGCTTGCTACGCTTTGCCTTTAAAGCCAAAAGCTTTTCCTTCTGCTCCTTGGGGTTTTTCTCAGGCGCAGCGCAAAGCTCGTTATATTCCTCTTCCTTGTCGGCAAGTATGTCTGCCGCCTTTCCGTGGGCAGACTGCAACCCCTGCAACGTCTCAATCTCTTCAAGTCCGGGGGTTTCCATTATCATGGCGGCGGTGCGTGCCTTTTCTTCGGCAAGTCGCTTATGCTCCTGCATAAGCAACAGCGCCTCGTACTTTTCTACGTTTTTAAGGCATTCCTCAGCCCTTGCTTCTTCCTCTTCCATGGCAGCAAGCCCTGCGGCAGTCTTAAGGGCCTCGGCCTCCAGCTCGCCAAGCTCCTCTGCAGCGGCACGCTCTTTTATAAGCCTTTGCTCAAGGACGGCACTTTCTGCCTCCAAAGCGTATATTTTGCCGCTGTTTGCTCTGCCCTTAAGGGCGTTTTTGTGCTTGGTAAGCAGCTTTTCCGCCTTTTCGCCCCCTATCTGCTCATCGGCGGAAAACACCAAATTTTGCAATCTGTCAGCCAGCTCGCTGTCCTTGCTTTTGGGCGGCTCTGCCGTGGAAAGGAACAAGGTCTTTTCAAAAATATCACAGCCTACGCCAAAAATCTCCTCGCCGGGCTCGCCCTCCGTTGCCGTTTCGCCCGTTACGGGGTCGGTGCATCTAAGGGTCTCCTTGTTGCCTATCACGCTGCGCTCTATCCTAAGCCGTCTGTCGCCGCTTAGGGTAATACTGCCCGACGCCGCAGCACCCGACCAGGGCATATACATTTTTTTTGGGTTTTCCGCTATGCTTTGGCTTCTGCCCTTAAAGCCGTACAGCGCAAAGCGTATAAACGCCGCCAGGGTGCTTTTGCCGCCCTCGTTGGGGGCGGTTATAAGGTTAATGCCGGGGGCCAGCTCTATGCTTTTTTCGCTAAGCTTGCCAAACGCCGCCACGTTTATTCTTTCAATATTTGCGTTGCCCTTCATACTTTAAACCTCCGTGGGCTCTCTGCCCTCAAGGGCGGCAAGCCCGGCCTTAAGGGCGGCAACACAAATTTCCCTTTCGGGGTCGCCCTCCTCAAGCTTTTCTATCCGTCCTGCCATACGACGGTAAAACGCACCTCTAAGGGTGTTTTCTTTTTCTATATCGGTCATGTCAATGGCGGGCAGGCTCTTGTCCTTTATCTCAATATAGTCGGGGTCGCTGCCGCCTGTGGAAAACATATCGCCGGTTATGTAAAAGCTTTCCTTGGGTCTGCCGGTCAGCACCACTCTAAGCCTTGTGCCGCTGTAGGGCTTCATAGCCTCTCGGATGGCGTCTGCCGCTTGGGGGCGGCTTGTCATGCCCGTTATATCTACCTCTATTATCTCGTAGCGCCTTACGGAAAGAGAAAAATGCTCTAGCTCTGCCTTGCCCTTGGTAACGGTGCCGTAAAGGGCGCCCTTGTCGCCGGTTTCGTCAAAGCCCCTGCCCTCAATACAGCCGGGGTATGCAAAGCTAACGCCGTTTTTAACCATAACGCCGCTTGCCTTGTGGATGTGTCCCAACGCCACGTAATCAAAGGGTAACAGCCCTATTTCTTCCTTCTTGATGGGGCCGTAGATACTGCCGTCTACACCCAGGTCACCGTGGCACACAAGTATGTTTATTCTGTCATCTCTCAGCTCGGGATACCCCGTAACGGGGCATTCGGTGCATTCCCCGGAGGTAAAGCCCATGCCGTATACGTCAACGCCCAGCTCCTCCAGCTCTACACGGCTTTTCTCTTTAAAAACGTGGACGTTTGCAGGCAGCTTGCCCTTGGCGTAAAAAGAGCCTTGGGTGTAGGGGTCGTGGTTGCCCGGTGCAATAAAAAAGTGACACTCGGGGTAAGATGCAAACCTGTCACACAAAAAATCCACGGTTTCGGGGCTTACGTAGTTGCCGTCAAAAAGGTCCCCTGCAATAAGAAATATCTGCACGCCTCTGTTTTTGGCAGACATAATCGCCTTGGCAAAGGCGGTTCTAAGCCCGTTTTTACAGCTTGCCGCCTCGTCGGGCGACCTGCCCGAAAAAGGTGCGTCCAGGTGAACGTCCGCTATATGAAAAATTTTAACGCTTTCCATAAAACATCAAATTCCTTGTCTATAATGTAATAAACGCCGCCATGGTGCCGCGCATAACGCCGCTGCGACGGTGGGAAAAATATCTGTCTCTGCGGCAAATGCTGCACTCGCCACCGTCAGAGATGCGCCCGTCACTAAGCCCCGCCTCCTCCAATGCGGCGCAAACCGCCGCCTGCAGGTCAAGGTAAAGCACGCCGTCTCTCTTCTCAAAAAAACGGCTGTTTTTGCCGTCGGCTTGGGTAAAGGTGTAATAAAGCTCTTCACCTACGCTGTAGCAACAGCCCCTTGCGGATGGGCCTATTGCGGCAACTATCTCGCCTCGTTCCCCGCCAACAGCGCACATGGCGTCAACGGTCAGGGCGGCAATCTTGCCCAAGGTTCCTCTCCAGCCCGAGTGGCAGGCACCGCAAACGCCGTTTTTGCCGTCGTAAAGCAATACGGTAACGCAGTCTGCCCCCCTTACGGAAAGCAAAACCCCCTTTTCGTTACATACAAGCCCGTCAACCCCTTCGGTAAAGGGCGGCTTGGTTATGCCCGTACCGCAAAGCCCCTTGCCCACGGCTTTTACCGTAAGACTGTGGGTTTGATAGCTGCGGCAGATATCTTCGGTTTCCATCCCGAAATATGCGGCGGCAATACGGTGGTTTTCCACCACGTTGCCCCAATCGTCGGGCGGGTCACCGCTGCCTGCGGCAAAGTTAAGGCTACCGTATACCCCCGTGCTTACGCCGCCTTCCTTAGCGGTAAATATATGCCTTGCCCCGGCAGAGGTAAGCAAAGGGCTGGTAAGATGCCCAAAGGGGGCATCGCTGTATAAAAAACGTTCCTTCAACTAAAACTACTCCTTGTCCGTACTGCCAAAGCCGCCGTTTCTAAGGGCAACGGCGTCGTGATCCTCGGGTAAGCCGTAGGGGGTGAACACACCCTGGGCTATAGCCGGGC
>JAZUNS010000162.1:0-5658 GCA_045604285.1 Eubacteriales bacterium | reverse complement strand
CGGCACCTGCCATGGAACGGCAACGCTCTACAAGCAAGGGCTCGTCGGGGACGGTGAGGCAGTCGGTTTCCATACCGTCAAGAATGGACAGCTTTTCTTGGCAAATGCCTTCCCTACTGCCGAAGGCAAGAATGTGAGAATGACCAATATTGGTTATTACCGCACCCGCCGGCTTTATAAGACGGGAAATCTGCCCTATTTCGCCGGGGTCGCTCATGCCTGCCTCTAAAACAGCGTGGGTGCATTCCTCGGGGATGTTAAGCACCTCCATAGGTAAGCCCGTAAGGCTGTTACGGTTGCCTGCGCTTTTATAGCAGTTAAAGGAGGACGCCATGGAAAGGTACGCCATATTTTTTGCCGTAGTTTTACCCACGCTGCCGGTTATTGCCAAGACCTTAAGCTTTGACAGCTCGGCATTGCGATGGTGCATGGCTATTTTGTAAAGTGCCGACTTTACCGAAGGCACAAGTATACTGTTGGGGCAAAAATATTCGGGGTCATCCACAAGTGCGCCGCCGTTAACACAAAGTGCGCCTGCAAAGATGTGACCGTCAAAGTTATCCCCTTTAAGGGCGGCAAAAAGCACGTCCGGTGCCGTTATGTGGCGGCTGTCGGAATCGATTGCCGTAAATATTCTGTCGCCGTTGCTATTTTCGTGCATTACGCCGCCGCAAAGGGAGGCAAATTCTTTCAGAGTGTATCTCATAAACACCCTCTCTATCCGTCCACGTTATCGTAATAACGTATTTCTATGGTCACCACGGTGCCTTCTTCAACTGAGGTGCCATAGGTGATATCCTGAAGAACAACCATGGGGATACCGCTTATTTCGGAGCTGTAGGCGCCGGTTATCTTTACGTTAAGGCCTGCGTTTTGCAGGGTAGATATGGCGTATTTTGCGCTTACGCCCTTAACGTTGGGTACCTGTACGGTCTTATGCTCTTCGGTGTAGTTGGTGTAAAGTATTACCGTACCGCTTTCCGTAAGCAACGAGCCTGCCTTGGGCATTTGGTCAACCACCACGTCGCCCTCGCCTATAATGCGATACTCAAGACCTGCGTCGGTTATTGCCTTTTTGGCATCTTCCACGGTTTTTTCGGTATAGTTTATAATGTTTATATTTGCGTGCTCTACCTCGGAAGAATGGGGGATCTCAAGGTAAGGCAACACCTCGGACAATATATTGGAAACCACGGGTGCTGCAACCAAGCCGCCGTAATATTCGCCGGAGGTAGGCTCGTCAACCACCACGATAATGGCAACCTGAGGATCCTCTGCCGGGGCAAACGCCACGCAGGAGCTGACGTAGTCGTCATCCTTTGCGGTATCCAACTTTTGAGACGTGCCGGTCTTTGCGGCTATTGAGTAGCCCTCTACCGCCGCATTTTTTGTAGAGCCGGTGTTGATACCGCCGTAAAGCACGTCTACGATGGTATCGGCAACCTCAGAGCTTATAACCTGGCGGTCGCTTTCGTACTGGAAGGTATAGGTTATGTTGCCGTCGTCGTCGGTTAAATATTTTGCCAGATGAGGGGTTACAAGATAACCGCCGTTTGCCACAACCGAGGTTGCACGAAGCTGCTGTATAACCGAGGTCTTAAAGGACTGACCGAAGGAATAGGTTGCAAGCTCGATACGGTTAAATGCGCTGTTATTGGTGCCGTAGTAATAGGTTTTGTTTTCGCCCAGCATATCACAGCCGCTAAGCTCAAGATAGCCGAACTCTTCAAAATACTGCATAAACGTTGCGCTGCCTATTCTTAGCCCCAAGGAAATAAATGCGGGGTTGCAGGAGTTTTGCAGGGTTTGTGCTATGCTTTGGTTGCCGTGACCGCCTTGCTTATGGCAATGGATGGTCTCGCCGTCCACGTCTATGGCGCCTTCGCAGTTATAGCTGTTGTAAAGGCTGGTTATCCCTTCTTCAAGGGCTATGGCGGTAGTCACGATTTTAAAGGTAGAGCCGGGCTCGTAAAGCTCTGTTACTATCTTATTGTTCCACATTTGGTTAAGAAGCCCTCTGTAAAGGTCATTAAGCTCTTCGTCCGTGTATTCCTTAGACTCCTCACCTTCTTCGGCGGTGCCGTTTTTTGCCGCTTCGTACTCGGCAAGGAATTCAGAGGTTAGGTCGTAGGGGCTGTTAAGGTCAAAGTCGGGATACACAGCGCTGGCATATATCTCGCCGGTATCAACGTCCATAACCACAGCCGCAACACGGTTTGCAACCGAGTGGTCAAAATACACCTTTTCAAGATATTTTTCAACTATGCTTTGAATGTTGATATCTATGGTGGTTACAAGGTTTGCGCCGTCCTCTGCCGCAACGTAGGAATCGTTTTTGGGGGACAGGTCATAGCCGCCGCCGTTTTTTCTGTAAACTATAAGACCATCGGTGCCTGAGAGCTGCTCGTTATAATAAAGCTCAAGCCCTGCAAGGCCGCTGTCGGTACCGTTAAAGCCTATAACGTGGGAGGCAAGTGAGCCGTATTCGTAATACCTTCTGCTGTCCTCCTCTAAATTCATCATAGTATAAAGCTGATTATCTATCATGAATTGGCGAACCTTGTCTGCCGTTTCTTCATCAACGTTTTTCTTGATTATTTCGTACTGGCTGTAGGTTTTTTTGGACGCCTCTATAATAGCGGATCTTTCAACCCCCAAAAGCTCGGACAGACCGTCAGCTATAAGATTTCTGTAATAATTGTCGCCCTTAACTTCATCGGCATCCATTATGCCCTTGGGAGAGATAAAGACGGTCTCTACAGTCTCGCTCATGGCAAGGATCTGCATATTTCGGTCATAGATAGAGCCCCTGCTTGCGGGCAGAACCATTGTGCTTGAATATTGGTCCAAAACCTGGTTGCGCATATCCTCGTAATCCATAAGCTGAAGATAGGCAAGCCTTGCTGCTATGCCGCAAAAGAGCAGTATCAAAACCGCCAGGGCTGAAAAGCAACGGCGGGTAACGTCTTGTTTTGTAATTGTAACTAAGGCTTTCATGTTTGGAAATTACCTGCCAAAATCAGTTTTTTGTGTTCCTTAATAAAAAGTCAATAAGGGTAAAGCGTTTTTTACGCTTTTACCCTAAATTATATTGACAAAAGAAGTTATATATGATTGTAACACAAAGATTTTAAATCTACCTTAACCGCCGAAAAATCCTTTAACAACGGTGGCGGCGCCTGCCAAAAGGGTGCCTATGCCGTTTTCGACCTCATCCTCGTACTGGTTTATCTCAACCTCGTCCTTGGTGTGGATGTCTATATAATATTCGTCAACCGTGCCGTCAACTTTTGTCATGCCAAGCTCGTTTTCCGCATAGGTCTGTATTTCCTCTACGGTATCCATCTTGGCAACCTTGGTCTCAAGCTTGTCACGCTCTTCTATAAGAGAGTCGATCCTTGCCGAGCGCTCGTTTACCTGGTCGTTAAGGTCGTCAAGGGTTATGTAGTTCATCATCATGAACAAAAACATTATAGTAAAGCAGGCAGCGGTAAACACCGTTGTCCAGGGGAACGGTTTCTTTTCCGTTTCTTTCTTCTTGGTTACTATGGTTATATTGGTAAGGTCGGAAGTGCTGCGCTTTGCCGCAGGATGTGCCGCGCTTTTTCGAGCCGGAACGACTTTTTTCGCACCTGTACCGGTAGTAGTGCCTTTTGCTTTTACAACCGCTTTATTCTCTTTCATTCTACTGCACCTGCTGCGGCAATTCGCAACAAATTTCCCTTTCTTTAGTTTAGTTGGTTACAGCTTCTCTACACAACGCAGCTTGGCGCTGTGAGAACGGCTGTTTTCGGCAAGCTCTTTTTCCGAGGGTAAAACCGGCTTGCGCGTTATCTGTTTTACAATCGGTTTTTTGCCGCACACGCAGATGGGTATATCCGATGGGCAGGTACAGCCCTTTGCCGCTGCGGCAAATTTTGTTTTTACTATTCTGTCCTCTAAGGAATGGAAGCTTATTATAACCATCCTGCCTTGAGGGTTTAAAAGGCTAAGACCTTTTTCTATAGCCTCCTCAACGGCGGTAAGCTCTCCGTTAACCTCGATACGCACTGCTTGGAAAACACGCTTTACCGAAGACAGCTTGTCCGTTTTACTGCCCTTTATAGTATCAAAAACCGTGTTATAAAGCTGCGCCGTGGTGGTATATGGGCAGGTTTTGCGCTTTTCTGCAATAACGGCAGCAAGCTTACGGCTAAAGCGTTCCTCGCCGTATTCGTAAAAAATACGTGCCAGGTCTGCTTCGGCATACTCGTTAATGACCTGCTCTGCCGTAAGGGGGGCGGTACCGTCCATGCGCATATCCAAGGGGGCATCTGCACTGTAGGAAAAGCCACGCTCTACCGTATCAAGCTGGTGGGAGGAAACGCCCAGGTCCATAAGGATACCGTCAACGCCCTTAATATTCAAATCCGAAAGCACCGTATCAATATCGGAAAAATTGCTTTTTACCGCAGTAAATCTATCATCGTTAAGAAGTCTTGCGGCATTGGCAAGCGCATCGTCGTCACGGTCTATGCCTATAACGGTGCCGCCCTGCAAAAGCTTTAAAATAAGCCCGGTATGGCCTGCACCGCCCAGGGTACAATCCACGTAGATTCCGTCTTTTTTAAGGTCAAGAAGCTCAACTGCTTCTTCCTTAAGAACCGTATAATGTTTAAATTCCATATTAAAAGCCCAATTCTATAAGGCGGGACATGATATCTTCGCTTTGCAAGCCCGTGGAAAGCTCTGCATCCCAGTTTGCTTCGTCCCACAGCTCTAAATGAGTGTTGTTACCTATTAAAACCACGTTTTTATCAATGCCTGCATAATCTCTGAAATATTGAGGGATTATTACCCTGCCCTGTCCGTCCAGAGAGGACCACATTGCGCTGGAGAAGAAATAACGCTTTATGTTTCTATCCTCCACCACCTGCAGCTTGGAGAGCTTATCGGCAAACTCCTGCCAAGAATCCATGGGGTGCAGCATTATGCATTTATCAAAGCTGCGGCACATAACAAACTCTGCCCCCAGCTTTTCCCTAAGCTTTACGGGTACAGACAGCCTGCCCTTGCTATCCAGATTATGTCTATATTCGCCTACGAACACGCTGCCGCCCCCTTTCAACTTAATATGGGCCTAAAATTGTTAACAAATTATGACGTTTCGCCGAAAACTTGGGAAGCGCATGAGGTTTTTAGGTATTTTTTAGGGATTTTGTTGCACATAGCCCCACAAACTTCCACCGTCTTTGGTTTTATTATATATTATGGGATGTGAAAATGCAATAGGAAATTTTGTGTTTTTATAATTTTTTTTGAATTATGTAACCCTATTGAATAAACAAAATAGCAAGCTTTGCTTATAGTGTATTTGCAATTACGACGCACACATTATATTGTGACAAGCCCCTATTCCGCTGAGTGTTAAGAGCGTCTACGCAAGGCTTTTAAGCCTAATAAAGACATAAAAAAAGCGTTTGGCGGTAAAACCCGCCAAGCGCTTCAGGCTGATGACAAACCTTGTCATCAGCCTGGCAGAGTACTGAGAAAGAGTGCAGACGAAACAAACCGAGGCGAGAACTGTACTAAGTACTGTGAGCCGAGGTTTGTTTTGAACGAAAAATATGATAAAACGCAGAAAAGTCGGGAAGAATTTCCCGACTTTTCAACTTTGTT